>QNFJ01000146.1 GCA_003646305.1 Gammaproteobacteria bacterium
CTGCGCAGTTTTACCATCGACCAGCCAGCACCTCTTGAAAAAGGGGAGCAACCGATCACTTTTAAACCGCTGAAATCACCCTATTCAAAGAAATAGGTTGGTTTGAAAATCCCCCTCAATCCCCCTTTTTCTAAGGGGGAAACTGCGGCTTCTTTGCCGCGAGTTACCTAAAAATCAACGTGCTTAAATTTGATCTTTTAACCTTCGTGCTCTCTGTGTCCTCTGTGGTAATTAATCTTTCCCTTCGCGGTGAAAGAAGCAGAGGGAATTTTAGCCCTACCACATCAAGTCATCTGGAATCTGATAATCGGCATACGGATCATCTTCTTCTGACACCGATTCAGACTGAATCCGAATCACCATGTTGGCTAAGCGGCTTTCAATCTTCTCGGCCATTTTATCGGGAATCAGGCGATAACCATCATCAATAATAGCAATCGCCAGTTGGCCACGTGTCAGCTGTTTCTGCTGCTCATCTGTCACATAGAGTTTCTTAACTTTCTTATCATGCTCAAAGTGGTAAGCCACCTCAGCTTCTTTAGGAATCTCAACCGCCTGCGTCACAATAATCTGCCGAACATCCGCCACTAGCGCTTTTTCTGCCCGCTCAGAATTACGCTGCTGGTTTAGCGCTAAGTCCTTTTGTTGCTTGTCCTGCCTGGCTTTGTCCAGCTGCTGCTGAATCTCTTTAGGTGTCGCTTTTACACCTGATTTTCGCGCCTGCCTGGATTTAGTCGCATCCTGTCGTTTATCGTGCTTTGCTTTTTTAGATTTTTTCTTATCTGCAACGCCGATATTGAGCAATTGATCCTGTAATGAGCCTGCCATTTTAATCTCTTCTTTTATCCGAAACCGGCCGAACTATAGCACACTGATTGCGGGGGTTAATTCAGCCTGCTTCAAATGTTAGAATAAAGATCAGCCCTAACTATTTCCCCTAATAAATTAACGAGAGTAATTCATGAAAATCCAGGAAAATGCCGTCGTTGGCATGCACTACACCCTTAAAGATAGTGAAGGTGAGGTTATCGACTCATCAGACGGAGGCGATATTCTTAGTTTTTTACAAGGTGCTGGCAATATTATTGTCGGCCTTGAAAAGGCACTTGAGGGCAAAGAGAAAGGCGACAAAGTTGAGGTGGCTGTCGAACCTGAAGAGGGTTATGGACCGCATCGCCCAGAACTGATCCAGGAGGCACCAACCAGTGCGTTTCAAGGCATTGATAATCTCGAAGTTGGCATGAACTTTCAGGCTGAAACGGAACAGGGCCCTATTCCTGTCCGCATTACCTCAATTGAAGGCGAGACAGTCACTGTTGACGGAAACCACGAGTTAGCTGGACAGACGCTATTCTTTTCAGTCAGCATTGAGGATGTTCGTGAAGCAACTGAAGATGAGCTTGCTCACGGCCATACCCATGGCGAAGGCTGTAATCACGATCACTAACAGTCTGCTAAAGGTCAGATTTTGTCAGGCTCCGTACAGCGCCTGACAAAAGTCTTAAGATGACACCTCACTTTTGGAAAACTGCCCAGACTCACCTGAGCAACAATGACCCAGTAATGACCAGGCTGATCCAGCGTTATCCCGATGACGTGCTCCGTGATCGTGGCAACTCTCTTCAAACCCTGCTCAGAGCCATTGTAGGTCAGCAGATTTCAGTTAAAGCAGCGGACAGTGTCTGGCTAAAACTGGAAAAAGTTTCAGATGGAATCAATCTTGAAACCTTACTTAATCTCGATATTGATCAACTAAGATGCGCAGGCCTTTCAAGGCAAAAGGCAAGCTACATCCAAAATATCGCCTGCTTTTACTCGGAAAATGATATTACCGATGATTACTGGAACAGCCAAAGCTACGAAAAAAGCCACAGAGAACTCATTAGCATCAAAGGGGTAGGCCGCTGGACCGTTGAGATGTTTGCAATCTTCTACCTTCACGAACCCGATATTTTTTCCAGCGGCGATATTGGCATTCAAAAAGCGATTAGTCAGCTCTACTTTGGTAACCAGCCGCAGCCAAAAGAGTCTCTTGAAAAATTTTCTGAACGGTGGAAACCATACCGAAGCGTTGCACTCTGGTATCTTTGGCGGCACATTGATCCAGAACCAGTGGTCTATTAACACCCTATGAAACGGATACCTTTTATTCTCTTTTGTGGATTATTTATGGCTCAATCAAATAGCTTCGCGAAAACCCCCCAGCTTAAGGCATGCCCAGATAGTCCAAATTGCGTTTCAAGCATGGCTAGTGGTTCACATGCTATTGAGCCCTTTCAGCTAATTATTGACCCTGAAGAGGGCTGGCAGAAAATCATCTCTACACTTTCTGGGATGGAAAGAATACGAATTATCCGCTCAGATAATGAAACAGTTCACGCCGAAGCAACAAGCCTGATCTTTCGCTTTGTAGATGATATTGATTTAGTCCTAAACGAAGAAAAAAAGCGTATTGATATTCGTTCTGCATCCAGAACCGGTTACTCCGATTTTGGTGTTAACCGGCAACGAATTGAGAAGCTGAGAGCGCTCCTTAGACTCGCCAAAATAGTTCAGTAAACTACCCGGCTCTTCGCACCACTCAAAAGCTGAAAAACAAAATTTCTCTGCTAATCTTAGAAGATAATTTTTTCCTCAGGAATAGCTATGAATATCGAGTCCATCATGCTCACACACATCCAGGCTGTCAGCATGGATCACACCATCAACGAGATCAAAGAGATACTCGAGGAAAGTGGGCTTCACCATATTATGGTGGTTGATGAAGAGAACAAGTTACTTGGTATCATTTCTGACCGGGATATTAATCGGGCCATCAGCCCCCATGTTGGCACAATCAATGAAACCAACCGCGACAGAGAGACGCTCAAAAAAAAGGCTCATCAAATAATGACGCGCAACCCTGTCACCATTGGCAAGGGTGCTTCAGTCCCAGCAGCAGCCCATCGAATTCTGACGACACCGGGCTCCTGCCTGCCTGTCGTTGATATCGAGAACAAGGCCATCGGATTTGTTAGCTGGAAAGAGGTGATGGCTGTTTTAATCGAGCTCTCTCTTTCTCAACCCTCTAAATAACTAGATCCGCTAACCCCCGCAATATCAGCACTCTTTCAAATAGTTTGTACCGAAAGCGTTCGGCCAGCTGCTCAGATTCAAAGCGTACATAGCGTAAAAGCGCGTCAATTCCATCGCCCTGCAACACCTCCTTCAGACGGTAGCCGCCATGGCCATCAAGAACAACATTAGCCGAATGGGTGTCACCAATATTTTTTCCTTTCTGCATTTATCCAGCCGATTGGTGGTGTGCCATCATGATTGAAAAAGCACAACTACCCTCCTTTCGTGAGCAGTCAGTTATCAACAAAAAGTTCAGCACCAATTATTGCAATGCGGATCTTCACCACTCTGCAATGGCGCTACCTAAATTTATTCGTAGAGCGTTAACTGGCCAGCTAGCGTGTTAAGCGCATATAGAGCTGCGTTAGCTTGGTCGGTAATTCCTGCGCATTCCTCACCAGAATATAGCTGTTTTTACCAAACAGGTAGGGGAGATAATCCTCTGCCTTTTCATCGACTGTAATACAAAAAGGCTGTAGTCCCTTTTGCTCGGCCTCTAGTATCGCCTGCCGCGTATCTTCTATTCCATAACGCCCTTCATACTTATCCAGATCATTGGGTTTGCCATCGGTGAGAATCAGCAGCAATTTCTGGCTACTCGCCTCTTTTTCAAGCAGTTGACTGGCGTAGCGTATTGCCGTCCCCATGCGGGTGTAATACCCGGGGCGGACTGCTTCTATATGCCCTCGAACGTCATCGCTGTAGCGCTCATCGAATGTTTTGATTTTATAAAAACGAATATGATTGCGGTTACGCGATGAGAAACCATGCAGCGCAAAGCGGTCTCCCGTTACACTCAGCGCCTCTGCAAAGAGGTAGAGCGAATCACGAATCACATCAATCACACGTGAGTGGTTGTTGATGTGAGCATCTGTTGAGAGCGATAAATCCGCCAGCAACAGACAGGAAAGGTCTCGGCTTTGATTATGCAGGTTCCGATAAACTGGCGCATCGTTATTCACCCGGCCGTGCTTACGATCGGCTAAAAAGTTTATATAGCTTTCTAGATCAAGCTCCGTTCCTTCGCTTTGGCGACTTACCCAATGACGCTGTGGCTGCAATATCTCGAACTGGCGACGAATCTTTCTGGCTTGCGATTGCAACCGCTGCGGCAATGAAACTGCCTCGGCATCTTTGGATTCCATCGGGATAATTCGACAGTGATCTTTTTGTAGCCGCTGTTTTTTATAGTCCCACTCGTCGATGGCAATCCCCTCTCCCAGCACAATATCATCGTATTGGCTTGAGGGCAGGTCGAGGTCTAACTTGATCTTTCCGGCGGTTGTTTCGCTATCTTGAGCAACGGTGATATTGTCCATATCTTCTGCCGTTTGCATGGCATCATCATCGTCATCTTCTGTGCTGGTACGATCCACTTTGGTGTATTCCGCCCAACTCCAGAGGCTTTCCAGGCGAAAGCTCATCAAACCGTCTTTACCTTCCGGCATCTCGGTTCGATTGCCTTTTTTGCGCTTTTGCTGTTTTTTCTGCTCTTTTTTTGAGTCTGCCGCTTCGGGGTTATCTGGATCTTGTGGCGGCTGGTGGTTATTGATCTCTTCGGGGGGAGGCGAGGGGTGCAGCCACAAGGGGACCGGCTGTGGTGGCTTTTTAGCGTACTCTAAACTGATTTTCTTGTTTGGATTACGCAATGCGGCACAAATTGCCATTTCCTGCTTTGCCTCTCGTGCTGGTAGACTTACCAGATCGGGACGCTGCTGAAGATGCGCTTTGAGTAGTGCCTGATAGCGCCTCTCTAAACCGGGCCAGGCTTCTAACGTTTTACGGGTACGGGCCTGATTACGATTAATCCAGTCGCCATTCCCAACCTCTATCACCGACAATGCCGTCAGCCACAAATAGAGGTCAAGATTATGCTGCTTGACGGGAAACAGGGCGATACTTTCGGGCAGTCTCAGCGTCTCTTCATCCCGCCAAGCGTACTGTGTTTTATCGCCTATTCCGGCAATACGCTGCAGTAGTGATCGCCTCGCATGCACTTCTGAGTCCGTGGCACTTTCAACCGTCAGGCCACCCTCGCCCCCTAATGCCCGAAAGAATATACCCGCGGTATGACGTATATCGGCCAAATAGACAATTGCCTCTGGGTACGTTTTTCCCGCCTTTTGGGTAATAAACCGGTGCCATGTTGAGCCGACAATCTCTTCCAACATCGCTTATTTATCCACAAATGGTGACCAATCGGGCGGCAACCAGAACATCATCACAAAGCAGAAGATTACGATGCCAATAAACCAGAACACAAAGCTTCTCTGGCGCTGCTGGCCATGCTTCGGCGGCAACGGGATACCGCAATTTGGACAGGTTTGATCATCTTCCTCGACCGCTCGGCCACAGTGCTTGCAACTTAGATTACTCACTTAAGAAACCTCTAGCCAAGTTCATTTTCAAAAGTAGGTTGAACTTTAGTCCAACACAGCCACACAGAGTTATCTCTGTCACCGTCGGACTAAAGTCCGACCTACGCTTACTCAACCGCTGGAATTTTAGCCTTAACCACTTCCATCAATGCCTCGACCGTTTCTTCATCATCACTCAGCGGCTCAATAATCGCCGCTCGACAGGCTTCTATCGGATCAAAACCTGATTGAATCAGCGTTGCTGC
>QNFJ01000147.1 GCA_003646305.1 Gammaproteobacteria bacterium
ATCAGGCTCTGGATTAGCCCAGATAAACTGGCTTTTTATGGGTTGACGTCCAGTGATATTATCAGTGTAGTTAGAAGCCAGAATGATCAGTATGCAGCAGGTTCGGTGGGCGCAGAACCGATTGCACGAGGCCAACCCTTCACCTACACGGTGACGACAGAGGGGCGGCTGAAAAGTGTTAAAGACTTTGAAAATATCATCTTGCGCTCGAACCCTGATGGCTCAAATTTAAGAGTCAAAGATATTGCACGGGTAGAGCTGGCAGCGGATGCCTACAATGTGGTGAGTAAATATAAAGGCGATCCCATGATGGGGATCTTTTTGTTTCTATCTCCGGGTGCTAATGCGCTTGAGGTTTCAGCTAAAGTTGATAAAACGCTGGAGCAGTTGTCGGCAAGTTTTCCTGAAGATTTTGCATATAATTTCCCCTACGATGCAACGCTGTTTGTAGAAGAGTCAATCAATGAGGTGGTGCAAACACTTTTTGAAGCGATTCTGTTTGTAACCTTGCTGATCTATCTATTTCTTGGGAATTTGCGGGCGACAATTATCCCTGTTCTGGCAATCCCTGTCTCAATACTGGGAACTTTTGCCGGTCTTTATGCGGCCGGTTTTTCAATTAACCTTTTAACATTATTTGGACTTATTTTGGCGATTGGCTTAGTGGTTGATGATGCCATTATTGTAATCGAGAATGTTGAGCGAATTCTGAGAACAAAGAAAACCAGTGTCAAAGAGGCGACCATTGAGGCAATGGGAGAGCTCACAACCCCGATTGTTGCGATTGTTCTGGTGCTATCGGCTGTTTTTATTCCTGCGGCATTAAGTGGCGGATTTAGTGGTGTGATGTACCAGCAGTTCGCCATGACAGTGGTGATTGCAGTGATGATCTCTGGCGTGGTGGCTTTAACGCTAACACCTGCATTATGTGCAATTTTTCTTCAACAGCACGAGCCAGAGCCAATTTGGCCAATTAGAAAATTTAACCAGTTTTTTGATCTGCTCGCTCAGTTATTTGTGGGTATTGCACGACAAACAATCAGGTTGTGGCTCTTTTCGCTGCTTTTATTTGGCGGCTTGATTGCGACAACTTATTGGCTCATGAGTCACACCCCTTCGGGCTTAGTTCCTAGTGAAGATAAGGGTTATGTGATGGCATTAACCTATACCATGCCGGGCACTTCGTTGGCAGAAACGGCCAAAATAGTAGATGGAATCGAGAATCAGCTGTTGGCGAATCCTAATGTACGTTCTACAGGCGCGTTTGCTGGACTTGACATAATCACCTTCTCCTATAAAACAGATGCGGCCATTATCTTTGCCAACTTGAAGCCGTGGGATGAGCGGAAAGCACCAGAGCAACAGTCACAAGCGCTGGCTGGGCAGCTTATGGGGCAGTTTATGCAGAGTAAGGAAGCGATGGTTATCCCTGTAAATCCTCCCCCCATTATGGGGATGAGTACGACCGGCGGGTTTGAAATGTGGATACAGGACAGGACCGGTGGAGCGCTTTACCAGTTAGATGGTTATGTTCAGAAAATCATCGAAAAAGCGGGTCAAGATCCAAGGTTGATGATGGTCAGAACAACGCTTAGCACGCGTACACCACAGTATCATTTAACGGTTGATCGTGAAAAAGCGAAAGCGATGAATATTGCGGTGAATACCATTTTTGAAACGCTGCAAAGCAGTTTTGGGAAAGGCTATATCAACGATTTCAACCTATATAGCCGAACCTTCCATGTTGATATTCAGTCAGAGGCAGCATTCAGACGAACTAGAGATAACTATAAAGATGTTTTTGTCCGCTCGTCATCAGGAGAGAAGGTTCCTGTGAGTGAATTAGTGCAGATAAAACGGGTTGTCGATGCCAGTGTCGTACAACGCTTTAACCTCTTTAATGCGGCTCAAATTACTGGGAATCCAGGTGTGGGCCATTCCTCTAGTGAGGCGATGCAGGCGATTGAAGAGATCTCAAAAACGGTTCTACCTGAAGGGTATTTTTTAGCCTGGGGTGGAACCTCTTTTCAGGAGAAAAAACTGGAAGGTCAGGGCAGTAATACGATGCTCTACGCGATTGGCTTTGTTTTCCTAATTTTGGCGGCACTGTATGAAAGCTGGGCAATTCCTTTGGCGGTTATTATCTCAATTCCTTTTGCCATTTTCGGTGCAGCATTGGCCGTTTTCCTGCGTCATTTAGAGGCAGATATCTACTTTCAAGTGGGGTTGGTCACATTAGTTGGTTTGTCGGCTAAAAATGCGATTCTGATTGTTGAGTTTGCAATGGAAAAGCTGCGGCAGGGGTTGCCACTAATAGAGGCGGTTATTGAGGCGGCAAAGTTACGCTTTAGACCAATTGTGATGACCTCTCTGGCATTTATATTTGGAACACTTCCCCTGGCAATGAGTAGTGGTGCCGGTTCAAACAGTCGCCATATTATCGGTACAACGGTTGTGGGTGGAATGGTGAGTGCAACGGTTATTGGAATCCTATTTATTCCACTATTTTTCTACCTTGTTGTCAGGGTTAGGCAGTGGTTTAGTGGTGAAAACAGAGCAGAATAGTGAGGGGCTTGTATTGTATTGGGCAATCGCAGAATAGCCGTTTGAGGTATCTGCTTGAAGGGTTAATGAAGAGGAAATTTACTTAAGATGATTAACAATGCTCGTGGTCTAGCAAAAAGATTATTCCAGCTGGTTACTGGAAAGGTTGAGTCGCGTGGAGCTCCGGTTCTCGAAGAGGGCGAGGTGCCGCGAAAGTTGATTATGGATGCAGCGACTCATCAAGTGGCGGAGATTGATGGCCTGCTAGATGAGTTGGACACAACACACACACTCATAGGGAAAGAAGTTCTTTACCGCTCAGTGACGGGCCAAGCAGGCAGTGTGGATGAGATCATAGCTAAGCAAGAGGCTTTAAAGGAGTTGGCAGAGGACAAAGAATTGGTCTCTGCTATTGATAAGCTGCTTAGGGAAGCGGCTGTAAAAGAGAGTGATTACTATAACTTTCTATTTGCGAAATATACCGGTTATATGGGGTCAACCGATTCAGACAAGCTTGAATTTCAAGGCTATGGCTATGCGGAACATCGAGCCGGCATGAAGCTGTTACCAGAGTTAGCGGAAGATGCCTCTCAACTGCCTAAAGTTAAAAGCCCCTATTTAAAATCACTAATTGGCACAATTTCCTCTTTTGCAGAGAAGCGTGAATGCCAATTGATGGAGGGGCCCGTTTATAAAACTTCTTCCGGTCTACAGACAAAAGAGGAAAAGGGTTTTAAACCAAGCATTAAATTTAGAGATACTTTAATTAAACCTACTTTGGTGGCGATAATTGCTTTTGCGCCGATGCTGTTTGGCCCTGCCATTGCACAGTACACTCCTTTATGGATGTTGCATATTGTGTTGTTTGGGATCTATATTCCGGTCGTAACTGGCTTTGACCAAGAGACTTTTCTTTATCCATTGGCAAAGCTGTTTGCCGAGTCAAAAGAGGCCAATGGAGTGCTTGATGCGCTGGGCAGGTTGGATGAAATTCTAGCCTTTCAACAGTACGCAAATAGTTACGCTACAAAGGTTATATTGCCCAATGTGTATAGTGCTAATTCGCACACACTTGAATTGAAAGGAGCCAGAAATCCAATTTTAGGAAAGCGAGATGCCGGTTATGTTGCCAATGATGTAAGCCTGTCTGAGCAGCGAGTGACCTTTATAACTGGCCCCAATAGTGGCGGCAAAACAGCACTTTGCAAGACCATTACGCAGATTCAATTGCTCGCTCAAATTGGTTGCTATGTGCCAGCTGATGAAGCATCACTATCGATCGTGGATGGTATCTACTATCAAACACCTGAGGTGAATACGCTTGCAGCCGATGTGGGCCGTTTTGGTACAGAGCTCAAACATACTAAAGCTATTTTCATGAAAACTACCCCTAATTCTTTGGTGGTACTTGATGAGCTGGCGGAGGGGACAACCTACGAAGAGAAATTACAAACCTCGATTGTGATTCTCGACGGCTTCATGAAACTGGGTAACTCAACTTTGTTGGTCACACATAACCATGAGCTGGCAGATTACTATAGGGACCAAGGAATTGGGGTTTTCAGACAGGTTGGTATTGAGGGTGACCGTTTAACGCACTACTTTGTTGATGGCATCTCTACCAATAGCCATGCAGATAAAGTTGCAGAGAAAATTGGTTTCACCGCGGCAGATATAAATATCTTCCTAGATGAGAAAAAGAGATAAATGAGGTAGGACAGGTTGGTCGTTAAGTTCGGTTTTAATTTGGTGATTGGCTTCTGAAAAGGTGGGCCAACGTTACTGGGTCTGCCTTTCTTTGGTTTGCTGGGGTTTGTCGGGGCGGTATCTGGTTACTATTTTCGATTTGGCGTAGTGGCAAATAAAAAAGTTGAGAGGGAGTCATGTACTCATTCAAATGCAATTTTTGATGCGGTTTCGGAAGAATAGGGCAATTAGTGAACGATAAGTTAAGAGAAAATAATGAATAATTTAGTGAAGAAAATAACGACATTAGCCGTTACGGTGATAGTGGTAATTGCTCTTTTTGCAGCGTGGTGGACCTTCTTTCGTGTAACACCTTTGGCAGAGGGGCTTGTTCAAGCAAATGGTCGTATTGAAGGAGATCATTACACGGTTGCCGGAAAATTAGCGGGTAAAATTATCGAGCTGAAAGCCCGTGAAGGTGATGAGGTTAAGATCGACCAGGTTCTTGCCAAACTAGATGACGCCCAAATAAATGCAAAAGTATTACAAGCTGAACAAGGGGTTATTGCGGCTAATGCACTATGCCGTGCAGCTGAGGTCTCTGAGCTACAAAGTCAGCGTGATCAGGTTCGCCTACAAAACTTGCAACATAAACATTCAGCAAGTAAGCAAGCGGCCGAGCGGGCAACTTCAGCTTGGAAAGTTGATAAAGATAGACTGGCCGCAGCACATGCGCAGTGTGGTGTGGCTGCAGCAACACTTCAAGAGGTACTCAGTTTAAAGGATGATTTAACGATTCATGCCCCTGCAAAAGGAATGATTACGACCCGAATTGTCGATGAAGGCGAGGTGGTTGCAGCAGGTAGCCCATTATTTGATATTGTGGATCTTGATAGGCTTTATCTGAAAGTGTATGTACCTGAAAAACAGATCGGCAAGGTACGCTTAGGGTTGCCGGCTCGTATTTATACCGATGCCTTTCCCGATAAGCCTTTTCCCGCAACCGTGCGCTATATTGCCTCCCGTGCCGAATTTACCCCGAAAGAGGTCCAAACACCTGATGAGCGGGTTAAGTTGGTCTATGCAGTTAAGCTGTATTTAACGGAGAATCCTGATCATCGGTTAACACCAGGGCTACCTGCAGATGCAGTGATTCGGTGGAAAGAGGGTGTCGAATGGGAGAAACCCCGTTGGTAGCAACTGACCAACCTGACTGGGTCGTTAATGTTCAAGACTTTCACAAACGCTATCGTAAACAGACCGCAGTGGAAGGCGTTAGTTTTGCCATTCAAAAGGGTGAGATTTACGGCTTAATTGGCCCTGATGGGGCGGGTAAAAGCTCGTTGATGAAAGCGATCTCCGGAATACTGACCTACGACAGCGGTAGCATTGAGGTTTTTGGTACGTTGATCTCTTCGGAGGCGAGTGCTGAATCAGTTAAAGGGCGAATTGGGTTTATGCC
>QNFJ01000148.1 GCA_003646305.1 Gammaproteobacteria bacterium
AGACCAATAATTCCAATTTTTACATTATCAAGAGAAAACATTTCAGCTCCGTGAGAGAATTTTATCCGTAATTTTTAATGAATCTGGTAAAAGGATAGATGATTCACTAAAATTTTTGGCTATATTATCCAGCTTTTTTCATTTCAGAGAGAGGGAATTTTGAAAACGATATTTAACCAGCTACTTGAGCGACCCAATTTTAAGGAGGGTGTGGTATGGAAGAAAGTCCATTTTGAGACAAATGAGACAATTATTAAAGAGGATGAGAGTAGTGGTTGTGTCTATCTGCTTTTTAGTGGGAAAGCCAGAGTGGTGGCCAATATAAGCATGGGTGGGGAGCGTATGTTGCATCCGGGATTTCGGGATTTAGAGGCGGGTGAGGTCTTTGGTGAATTATCCTTGATAGATAACGAACCGCATTCCACCAGTGTGGTGGCAATCGGTGAGTGCGAGATTGTGGTTATAAAAAATGACCTTTTTCTTGCTTACCTGGATGAGAATCCTGTTGATGGATACAGAGTATTCAGGGCGCTTTCAAAGACTTTAGTAGAGAGGCTTAGAAAGACAAATGCCAAGGCTTTTTCGCTTTACGCCTGGGGATTGAAAGTACATGGCTTTGAAGAGTATTTAAAGTAGTTGGTAGCCGCCCTGAACAGGCAAAATTAAGGGTGTTGATTTTTGAACATGTTATGTTAGTGTCCCGATCAGGCTTGGATAAAAAATTAAAGGGTAAAAATGGAACAGAGATCATGTTTAAGGTCGGCGGTTAAGATTCCTGTCCTGGTGGATAGCGTTGGTGTTAGTGATATTCGATGTGCCTCTAGAGACGTAGGTATGGGTGGGATGTTTTTGGAGGCGAGTCTGTCTGACCTGTCAAAGGGCGAGGAGATTAATGTTGTGTTCTCTTTGCCTTCTGAAAAGGGCGATAGAAAATACTCTTTAACAGCCCGAGTGGTTCGTGTTGAAGAAGATGGTTTTGGTCTCATCTTTTTTAATACGGATACAGCAACATTCCGCACTCTTCAGGAATTATTGAAATACAGTAAAAGGCAAAATTTGCACTAGACTTGGTATCCAGTGTGAATATATCTGGAGTGGATGGCGGGGAGCTATTCGCATTACTGATTTAAATCAATTCGTATGCGAATTTATGGAGTTATCCTGCTACGGAGAGGGGTTTGGTTTTTTAGCTGAGAGTGGGTGGATAACTCGCCTTAGTTTCGAGGACTTCTGATCAGTGGTAGTTGGGATCTGCTCGACTGCAAATACTTGCGTTTTAATTTAGGGATAGCAATTTTCATGGTTCGGATTTTTCGTCATTATATTTCGGGGGCATTTTTAGGACTGATCCTTCTTGAGGCGACGGTTTTCTTTTCAGCACTTTATCTAGGTAAGGCGTTGCGTTTTTATGAGCCCGATGTTGTCCAACTTGGGTTGTTTGTCCCGTCACTACTCTATTCAGTCGTCATGCTTATTTGTATGACAGGCATGGGGCTTTATCAGAGAAACCAGGGCTGGGGTTCGGCGGAGACGGTTCTAAGGATATTAGGTTCTTTTTTCCTTGGTGTGTTGGGGATGAGTCTCGTCTTCTACGTATTCCCTGAGCTGCTTGTTGGGCGAGGAATTCTCGGCTTTGCATTTCTGTTTTCAGTAGCTGGGGTTTCAACTTCAAGGGTACTATTTTATCGGTACGCGGATAATCACCAACTCAAAAGGCATGTTTTGATTTTGGGCGCGGGGGAGGATGCTCAGAAAATTCTCGACCTTGAAAAAAGCAAACAACATCAAAATATTCATGTGGTTGGCTGTATAGCGATGCCCACTGAATCACCGGTTGTGGCGGAGGATCACCTATTATTTCCAAAGGTTTCGCTGATTGAATTTGTCACAAGCAGAGATGTCGATGAGATTGTTGTCGCGCCTGATGACCGTCGGTTGGGGCTGCCGGTGGATGATCTTCTAGATTGCAAGATGAGTGGTTTTGAGGTTGTGGATATGCTGACCTTTTTTGAAAGAGAGGCGGGCATTATTAGGGTGGATTGCCTTCATCCAAGTTGGCTGGTTTTTTCTGATGGTTTTCGCTCCGGAACAATTAGAGATGTTACGAAACGTTTGTTCGATATTACCGCGAGCTTGATTATTTTGTTTTTTACGCTGCCATTTTTTATTCTCGCAGCACTGGCTGTTTATTTGGAAGGGGGCGGGCGTGACCCGGTTTTTTATAGCCAGACGAGAGTGGGGATGAACTGGCGTTTATTTAAAGTAATTAAGTTCCGTAGTATGAGGGCTGATGCAGAGAAGAATGGCGCCCAATGGGCGGTTAAGAATGATAATCGAGTCACTAAAATAGGGCGTTTTATCCGCAAATGCCGCATTGACGAGCTGCCCCAACTGTTTAATGTGCTCAAAGGAGATATGAGTTTCGTGGGACCTAGGCCTGAGCGTCCTGAGTTTGTTGAAAAATTCACAGAGACAATTCCCTTTTACGTGGAAAGGCATCGGGTAAAGCCAGGTATAACAGGGTGGGCGCAGCTTTGTTATCCTTATGGCTCATCTGAAAAAGATGCAGTTGAAAAACTGAAATATGATCTCTACTACGTCAAAAACTACAGCCTTTTTCTGGATTTATTGATTATTCTACAGACCACTGAGGTGGTTTTATGGGGAAAAGGGGCGCAGTAATCGTTGCTATTCGACGGTTATTGACCACAATCAATTCGTGATGGTGAGAATCTAGTGGATGATGTCTCAGATATTGCACTATTTAGCTACCTGTCGGCTATTGTCGGCTATCTTGTTTTAACACTTTTATTATTAACCAGTTGGAGAGGCCGTTCAGAAGGCGGTTTACTGGTGACTGCTTCTGCGGTAACCACAGTTTGGGCGGCGGCTTTCCTGCTCCAGGAAAGCTTGCATGCTATCCCATCAGCTATCATCTGGTCTCTTGATATAATCAAAACTGCTTGCTGGCTCTATTTTATATGGAAAATCCTCAACTACGCATTTACGGGAAATAAAACGGGTTCATTTTTCTTTAGGCATTCGCGGCAACTTATTTTTATATTGGCAGGAACACTTCTTTTCTTAGTTTGGATTTCTGAAATAGAAAACGAGTGGGCTAACGCTTTCCTTAATCCTCAATGGCAGATTTTTGGCCATGTACTGTTAGCTCTATTTGGCTTAGGCTTGATTGAGCAGCTGTACCGCAATACGCGGCCCGAGCAACGTTGGTCGATAAAATTCTTATGTTTAGCAATAGGTGGCCTGTTTGCCTATGATTTTTTCCTCTACTCTGATGCGCTGCTCTTCAAACGCATAGACTCCACGCTTTGGGAGGCTCGTGGCTTTTTTAGCGCCATGCTGGTTCCGCTTATTATGATCTCAGCTGCGCGTAATCCTGAATGGTCGTTGAATGTTTTTATCTCTCGTGGTGTTGTTTTTCACTCAGCAACATTAGTTGCGGCTGGGATTTACCTTCTAATTATGGCGACAGCTGGCTATTACATTCGCCTGTATGGAGGGGAGTGGGGTGCTGTTGCGCAAATGGCTTTTCTGGGGGGGGCAATTGTTGTACTGATTGTTCTGCTATTTTCTGGGCAGATTAGAAGTCGTATTCGAGTTTTTTTGAGTAAACACTTCTTTAGCTATACCTATGATTATCGCGATGAATGGATTCGGATTATCTCCACGTTATCTGGAGAAACAAGCGACCTGCCATTACCAGAAAGGACTATTCTGACTATTTCGCAACTAGTTGAAAGCCCAAGTGGATTGCTTTGGCTGAAGGGTAAAGGAGATTCTTTTCAAAAACGGGCAGAGTACGGAGAGCCCGGCATTCCTATTCGAGAAATCAAAAGTGATAGCTCGTTAGTTAAATTTTTAGAGAACAAAGGCTGGGTTGTTAATCTAGACGAGTGTGGAATACTGCCTGAATTGTATGAGGGATTTAGCGCACCCGACTGGGTGGATAAGTTTGATAACTGCTGGCTGTTTGTTCCTTTATTTAAAGGGGAGCAACTCTTTGGCATTATTTTACTGACGAATCCTCGGACACCCATAAACTGGAATTGGGAAGTAATTGATTTGCTGAAGACAGCAAGCAATCAAGCGGCCAGTTATCTGATCCTGGACGAAACAGCCCGAGAACTGGCAGAGGCGCGCCAGTTTGAAGGGTTTAATCGGCTATCTGCTTTCGTTATTCATGACCTGAAGAACCTTATTGCCCAGTTAACGTTGGTTGTGAGGAATGCGGAAAAACATTCTGGCAATCCAGAGTTTATGAAAGATGCAATTGGGACCGTTGATCACGCAGTTGGGAAAATGAACCGTCTGATGACGCAACTCAAAAATGCAGGTTCAGCAGAAAATCACCAGAATATTGAACTGGGAGCCCTGCTAGAAAGTGTTGTGGAATCTCGTTCAGTACAACAACCTGTGCCAATAGTTAAAAAGGCTGAGCTAGCATATACTTCGGCAAATAAAGACCGCCTTTATGCAGCAATTGAGCACATTATTCAAAATGCTCAAGATGCAGCAACCGCAAAAGGAAAAGTTGATTTACGACTACATATTGAGGAAAAGAGAGCTATAGTTGAGATCGAAGACAACGGTTGCGGTATGGATGAGTTGTTTATACGAAATCGGCTTTTCAAGCCTTTTGAAACGACAAAAGGACTAACGGGAATGGGTATAGGTGCTTATGAGAGCCAGGAGTACTTGCACTCACTCGGTGGAGAGTTACTTGTCACTAGCTCTGTGGGGGAAGGCAGCCTTTTTCGGCTTGAATTACCTTTGGAGGAACGACCCGTAACTAATAGCTCAAGAGATAATGGAGTTTTAATTTGAGTGAATTAAAAAAGACCCTTTTAATTGTGGAAGATGATCCTGGCCTGCAAAGCCAGCTACGCTGGAGTTTTGAGGGTTTTGATATTCAAATCGCAGGTGATCGAGAGACAGCACTTGCCATTGTTAAAAAGAAAGCACCACAGGTTGTTACGTTAGATCTTGGTTTGCCACCTGATCCTGGAGGTACAAGCGAGGGAATGGCGACATTGAATGAAATTCTTACGATTGCGCCACGAACTAAGATTATTGTGATTACCGGCAATGATGATATTTCAAACCCAGTCAGAGCGATTGGTTTTGGTGCCTATGATTTCTATCAGAAACCGATTGAACCAGAAATATTGACGTTGGTTGTTGAGCGGGCTTTCAGGCTCTATGAGCTGGAAGAGGAAAATAGAAAACTTGCACGCCAACATATTACAAACCCATTAGATGGTGTGATTGCAGCAAGCCCAGAGATGCATAAGGTTTGCAGAATGGTTGAAAAACTGGCACCAACCGATATTACGACACTTCTGCTGGGTGAAAGTGGTACTGGTAAAGAGGTGCTTGCTCGTGCACTGCATGCCTTGAGTCCTCGTGCAAACAAACCGTTTATTGCGGTTAACTCGGCAGCCATTCCAGAAAACTTACTTGAAAGTGAACTCTTTGGGTATGAAAAAGGCGCTTTTACTGGCGCGACTAAAACAACAAAAGGTAAATTTGAATGCGCTGATGGAGGGACCTTCTTTCTTGATGAAATTGGAGATTTGCCAATGCCCT
>QNFJ01000149.1 GCA_003646305.1 Gammaproteobacteria bacterium
AGCATCCTGATTATTCGGTAATGTATCTGCTTAATGAAGGCACAAATGCTTTCTTTGCTCGGATGAGTTTAGTTGAATTGGCTGAGCGCTCTATTGATGTTCAATATTATATCTGGCGTGCAGATTTAGTGGGGAAACTACTGTTTAACGCAATGCTCAAGGCTGCAGACCGAGGAGTCCGCGTTAGGATATTGTTGGATGATATCAGCACCAGCACGGAAGTTGAGGGCATGTTGTACGCAATGGATCAACACGAAAATATAGAGGTGCGTTTGTATAACCCGTTTGCCTCTCGCACAATGCGCTTTGTTGATTATGTTTTAGATGGGTTTCGTATAAATCGGCGCATGCATAACAAATCATTTTCGGCAGATGAGCAGATGACTATTGTCGGTGGGCGTAATATTGGTAATGAATACTTCTCTGCTGATAAGAACAGTAACTTTAGTGATCTTGATGTCCTGTCTGCTGGCCCAATTGTAAATGAGGTAGGGGTTCAATTCGACATATACTGGAATAGTAAAGTGGTTTTCCCTGTTAAAGTCTTTAGTCACAACAACGCATCGGCAGATGAGCTCAATAAATTAAAAAAAGAGTTGGTAACCTTTGCAGCCGAAAGGAAGGGCTCTTCATATGATTTAGACGTTCAAGATTCAGAAGTGTATCGGCGCATAAATAATGTTCCTGGAGCTAAAAAAGCCCGCCTTTTTCATGGAGAGATGCAAGTCATTTACGATGACCCAGCAAAGGGTTTAGGCCGATCTGAAACTGAAGTGGTCTATTTGAAAACCTTATTGAGACCGCACCTTGAAAAAGTAATAGACTCATTTGAGCTGATATCGCCTTATTTTGTTCCTGGCGACAGAGGCACTGAATATTTGACTAACTTAGTAAAGAAGGGGGTTAAAGTTCGCGCTCTAACCAATTCATTGTCGTCAACTGATGGGATATTAGCTCAATCTGGTTACGCGCGGCAGCGCCTTAATTTATTGCGAGGTGGCGTGGAACTGTATGAAATTAAGTCAGATATAAAAACGGATGCTAGTCGATCATTACGGCGTGGAGCTAAAGCAAAAAGTGCGTTGCACACTAAAACATATATTTTTGATCGAAAAGAGATATTCATCGGCTCATTTAATTTTGATCCACGTTCGGCCAATATTAATTCAGAAGTGGGTGTGGTTTATAGTGTGCCAGAAATGGCTGAACTCATTGGATCGAGCGTGTTTGATGAGGCAGTAAAAGAGCACGCATACAAAGTAGAGTTAGTTGACGATGGTGGTGGTGAGAGAATTGTGTGGGTGGAGACAAAAGATGGCAAAGAGATCCGGTATACAAAAGATCCTGAAACAAGCGCGTGGCGCCGGTTCAACGAAAGTGTGTATTCCATTCTACCAATAGAGTCACAGCTCTAAATGAATGGCATAGTTAAACATATCTTGATAGCAACGATTTATGCTGTAGCGGGTATCGCTACCACTGGAGTGTATCTTTTTATGGCGCACTTGCAGGATCGCCCTGATTTGTTCAGTTGGCATAAAGTCATACTTGAGGAGCAATATTCTGAGGGAAATAGCGAAGTGACTACTTTTGAATCCTATCTTGCTTTGGAAGAGCGCGTTTTTAATGAGCTTGATAAGGAAATTTATCTGGATTTAGATAAGCCCGGCTGGCGACAGCTGAATAGATTTAGTAGGGCTAGCTTGAGTGACCCCGAAAGTCGCCGAGTAAACTGGAATCGTAGCTTTGAACTCAAGGTAGCCAAACCGAAAGCGAAGGCACTGTTGTTACATGGTTTGTCTGATTCGCCATATAGTCTACGAGCCATGGCTGAAAAATTACATAGCCAGGGTATATGGGTTGTCGGTCTGCGGATCCCAGGCCATGGCACAGCCCCTTCAGGCTTAATTAAGGCAACATGGCAGGATTTTGCGGCGGCAACACGCCTTGCCATTAAGCATTTGCATAAAGAAGATGCAACGATCCCATTTTATATAGTTGGTTATTCCACTGGAGCGGCACTAGCTGTTGAGTACTCACTGTCCGTGCTTGAAGGTGAGGTTTTACCGTTGCCTGATAAATTAGTATTAATTTCTCCAGCGATAGGTGTTGCTGAAGTGGCGAAGTATGCTGTTTGGCAATCTCGATTGGCGGCAATAACGGGGCTGGAGAAATTAGCATGGGACAGTATTCAACCTGAATTTGACCCATATAAGTACAACTCCTTTGCGGTAAATGCTGGTGATCAGATATTTCAACTTACAGAGGCAATCAGTGAGCGAATAAACAGGCTAGATTCTGGCAATGGTGTTCAGGGGTTTCCCTCTGTACTGGCATTTCAATCAGTAGTTGACGCTACAGTAATTCCATCAGCATTGGTTGATAGGTTCCTCAGTAAACTTGCACCCAGAGGTCATGAACTGGTGTTATTTGATTTTAATCGCCGGTCTGAAGTAGAACCTTTCCTGAAATCTGATCCGGAGCAGATGAGCCGAGCTTTAATGGGAGAGCAAAAATTAAGTTTTTCTGTGAGCTTGGTGACCAATAAAGGTTCGGCTACGAACGAAATTCATATTCTGAATAAAATGGCTTTGTCAGATGTTATCAGTACGGCATCATCCGATCTATCTTGGCCAAAAGGCGTTTTTGCACTATCCCATGCATCATTATCTTTCCCTGATAATGATCCGCTGTATGGAGACAATGTAGACAAGAATGACAAAGGGTTGCAATTGGGAATGGTGGGGTTTCGCGGGGAAAATGGCTTGTTAACAGTTCCACAAGATCAATTGACACGCCTGAGGTTTAATCCTTTTTATCCTTATCTGGAGCAGCGGGCATTGTTGTTTTTTGACTTATAAAAATAAACAAACATCAACGAGGTCAGGTCAGACTCGATCGATTTCAAAATAAGCCTTTTCCCATACATAAGAAACACTTGCTTGTTGATTCGCCTCACTTTCAATACTGCATCAATACGGAGTAGGCTAACGTAGCTTCTCCCTCAGCGGGAACAGAAACCTTCCACTCAGCTGTAGAGGCCGTAGGCTTGCTGTGAGGATGGTCCTCAGTGATAATTTTCCAATCACCCGGAATCGGCTCTCTAACCGTTACAACGACCGCTTCTTTTTTAGCATTCTTCAGCGTAATCTTGAAATCTGACTGGGCTGCCTGTTTATAGTGGGCGTGGCTAGGACGTTTTTTTGAATAACTGGTTTGAACTCGATCCGCCGTAATATCAAAGGAATTGCCGAGTTTTAGTTTCACACTTTCATTTTTGGGTGTGTGATCAATTCGGTCTTCTCCAACAAATTGTGCATGACCACTCTGGTCTTTTTTATAGACACGAATAATCCCTTTTGGAAGCGGTAAGCCGAGGCTATTTTCGGTGCGGTTCTTGAAGTTAACGAAGACGCCAATTTTTAATTTTTGACCGATTCGCCCCTGCTTGCTGCGATAGTAATAGTTCTGACCTTGAAGCAGGTATTCTTTTTGAACGGCAACATTTGCAGCGTTTAAAAGTGAGACCTGTTTGCTTTGATTGTCGGCGAGTGTAGTTAGCCGGTTGAGCGTGTAGAGGTGATAATCAAACAGGCTTTCCTCTTGTACGCCATTATCTTCAGCCATCATGGTGCGAACCTGAAACTTTTCGACACGCGGCTGGAATTGTGGTCGAACCTGATTCACATCACCAGCGACCAGTTGCAGTTTTGCCTGTTTGTAGGTGGTTCCACTTTTGTTATCCAATGTCACCCAGCCGAGTAGGTCTAAGTGGCTGTCATCATGGCTGAGTTCTGCAACGTAATCGGCTTTCCATGAAAGGCCTCCGGTTAGGTAGCTTAATTCGAGTGGCTGTGATCCTTTTGCCCTGTTATTAAGGGTAACGGTGAGTGTTGGGCGGTCACGTAGGTTAGCGGGGATTTTGGGGAAAATATAACGGCCACGTGGATTGGTTTCGATGCGGTTACCAATTTGAACAACAACCCCATTTTGGACGCTGAGTAGTTTGGCTTTTTCGATGCTTTCCTCGCCTGAGGCCGAGTTGAGCGTGGCAATTTCGACAATTTTCCCAACATATTTCTCGAGCATTTTCTGTGGCGTCAAAAGGTCAAAGTTGAAGTTTTGCTCGATCACAGAAAGTATTTTGGGTTGATCGGTATTCCTTAATAGCGCCGTTTCGGGACGCATTTTGGCGCTGACATCACGAAAGGAGAGTTCTGACTCTCCATTTTTCAACTGAATATTTCGCCGGTCTTTGATCAAAGCGAGATTCTGATTGTAGATGGTGACCGCAACCGCCTGTTGGTCATTTAATGTCGTGACCTTTTCTGTCGCAATAGCTGTTCCTGTTGTGGCAAGAGAAAGGATCAGTGAAAAAAGTGCAGGTTGTATCTGTCTCATTGTGTTGGTCCTTATTTTTTGAGGTTTTTGAAAAACGTCATGAGTGAGGAAAAGGCAAGGAAAAAGGTAGCCGAAAAAGCGAAGTTTACATGAGTAAATGAGCATTTTTGGCTAACTTTTAGCGCTGTATTTGCAAGCGTAATAGTTTTTCATAGTTTTCTCTGTTCTTTCAAAAAGTTAAGCATATCGTCGTTTAGATGAGGCCAAGCTGAATGGCTCCCTGGTTTCTCACAAAAGAGCGTCCGTACACCATTGCTACAGTTTTGATATTCAAGACAATCTTTAAGGGGTGAGGGCTGTGGTGTCTGACTGCATTGATTGCACGCTGCCCACCAATTTGCAGCCTCTTTCCCATAACCGGGGAAATGGCTGTCATCACTATTATGGATCACCATGACAGAAAGTGGTGGTGGGCAGCTTTGCTCGGCAAGGTCTTTGCCGCTCATTCCTGCGGCACTAGGGGCGATTGCCGCTGCGATGCCTCGGCTGTGTTCCATAAAGGCCAGTGCGGATGAAACCGTGCCACCATCAGAGTGACCGGTATAGTAAATACGCTGTTTATCGATACACCATTGATCAGCGATTTCAGGCGGGACTTTTCCGAGCTGCTCGAGTGCTTTAAGCGATAGTTGTATTCTGTCGGTATAGGCGATGATAAATCCTGCTTTAGTTGCCTTGTGAGTCAGGCCTGTAAAGCGCTCGTTCTTTCTGGCACTCATTCCAGCGGGCGCAAAAACAACGAGCAGTGGGTGAGCCTGAGTGGCATCGTAGTTAGTCGGGGTTCTGACGTTATACGTGGTATCGCTGCTGCTTTTAACTTCGTCAGTGATCCCCGCTTTACCTGTTAGCATTTTGCTATCGCACTGCGCGGCCTCTTTTGCATATTTATAATCGCCAGTCTTCGTTGTGCTTTCATCATATAAGCCAGGTCCACAACCCGTTAAGTGCAGTGTGAATAGGCTGATTAGGAAGGGGATAAGGTATTTTGTTTTTTTCATTGTCTACTTATTAATTGGGTTTGATCTAAAGGGGGAACTTTTCGGGTTTGTCTGGCATCATATCCCCGTATTTCAGCCGCCATTTTTGGCCGGTAGATCAGTTAATGGAAAACTAAAACGATGGTAGAAGCAAGTTTAAACGAGACACAAAA
>QNFJ01000150.1 GCA_003646305.1 Gammaproteobacteria bacterium
TGGCACTCTACTGTCGTTAGCGCAGTCATGTTAAGAATTCTTCTAACAGAAGCGCTCGGGGTAAGAATATGAGCTGGTTGTTGAACGCCCAGTAATACAGGGCCAATACTCAGGCCATCTGCCAGCATTCTAACCAGGTTAAAGGCGATATTTGCGGCATCAAGGTTAGGCATAATGAGTAAGTTGGCTTCGCCCTGGAGTGGTGAGTCGGGCATGATGGCTTTCCTGAGTGTTTCAGATAGCGCCAGATCTGCTTTCATCTCCCCCTCGATCTCGAAATCCCTTGTTTTGTTGAGCACCAGTTTTAAAGCATCGGCCATTTTATGGGCCTCTTTTGTATTTGCAGAGCCAAAGTTTGAACTGGATAAAAGTGCTGCTTTAGGGGTAATCCCAAAGTTTTTAACTGCTTTTGCAGCGAGCAAGGCCATTTCTGCAATCTCTTCAGCATTGGGGTTCTGGTTGACGTGCGTGTCACAAATAAAGAAAGTGCCCTTGGGAAGCGTGACAACACTCATTGCGGAGGGCTTTGAGACCCCTTTCTGAAGTTCAAGGATGTCGGTAATGTGGTTCAGGTGCTTCTGATAGCGACCCAGAGTCCCGCAGATCATTCCATCTGCAATGCCACGTTTAACCAGTACTGAAGCCAGTACGGTATTACGTGTTCTGATCCGGGTTTGAGCTAACTCGGGTGAAACACCTAGTCGTGTGCGGAGTTCCCAGTAATCCTTCCAGCACTCGTCAAAATAGGGATTGTCTTCAGGGTCGATCAACTCAAAATCCTGATCAATTTGTAGTCGTAATCCGAGTTCTTTTAGCTTTTTTTGAATGGGTTTCTTTCTGCCAATAAGAACGGGTTTGGCCAGACCATCATCAACAATAAGTTGTACAGCACGGAGAATGCGTTCATTCTCGCCTTCTGCATAAACAATACGCTTGGGATCTGCTTGGGCCTGTTCAAATACGGGCTTCATCACCATGCCGGTCTTATAGGTGAAACGCTCTAACTCTTTGCGGTAATCATCAAAATCTTCGATGGGCTTGGTTGCGACACCGCTGTCCATGGCGGCTTTAGCAACTGCCATTGGAATAGCGACAATCAGGCGGGGGTCGAAAGGCTTGGGAATAAGATATTCTGGGCCAAATGTTAGGCTTTGGCCCACATAAACAGCCGCCACCTCATCACTTGCTTCTGCACGGGTTAATTTGGCAAGTGCATCAATACAAGCTAGCTTCATCTCTTCATTGACGGTGGTTGCGCCAACATCAAGTGCGCCACGGAAGATATAAGGAAAGCAGAGAACGTTATTAACCTGATTAGGGTAATCAGATCGGCCTGTGGCGATAATGGCATCGGGTCTAACCGCTTTGGCCTCTTCAGGAAGGATTTCGGGTGTCGGATTGGCTAAAGCAAAAATGATCGGTTTGTCAGCCATTTTGGAAACCATATCCTGCGTGAGCAGGCCGGGTTTTGAAACGCCTAGAAAGATATCCGCACCATCAATCGCTTCATTGAGTGTACGAAGTCCCGTTTCAGCAGCATAGCGGCCTTTGCGGTCATCCATTCCTTCGGCGCGTCCTTTGTAAATAATGCCCCGGCTATCGTTGACGAGGATATGCTCTTTTTTCAGGCCTAGTTGAGTCAGAAGATCAAGACAGGCAATGCCAGCGGCTCCAGCACCTGAGGCAACTAGACGAACCTCTTCAATTTTCTTGCCAACGATTTCTAGGGCGTTAACCATTGCGGCAGCTGTAATAATGGCTGTGCCGTGCTGATCATCGTGAAAAACGGGGATATCGATCTTCTCACGTAGTTTTTGTTCAATAAAGAAGCACTCTGGTGCTTTGATGTCTTCCAGATTTATGCCGCCAAAAGTGGGGGCGAGGCTGGCGACGATATCGACAAATTTATCGGGATCTAGCTCATCGACCTCAATATCAAAAACATCAACGCCGGCAAATTTCTTGAATAGAACCCCTTTTCCTTCCATAACCGGCTTGGAGGCGAGTGGGCCAATATTGCCAAGGCCAAGAACCGCTGTTCCGTTGGTGATTACAGCAACAAGGTTGCTCCGAGCGGTATAGAGTGCTGCGGTAGAGGGGTCTTTCGCAATTTCAAGGCAAGGTGCTGCAACACCGGGGCTATAAGCAAGTGATAAATCCACCTGGTTGCTAAGCTGTTTTGTAGGGACAACCTCAATTTTTCCTGGGCGGGGTGATTGATGATAGTGAAGCGCGTTTTTATCGAGGTTGGACATAGGGATACCGTGAAAAGGATAAACAATAAGCTAAATACCCATGAATTATACAGGAGTGCGGTGGAGCTGTGGTCGATGAGAGCCGATTAGTTCAGCGAAAACGGCGTGCTTCTGCCTCAATAAAGATTCGCTTGACCGATGGGAATTTCTTTTTGATTTTTGTATCGAGCAGGGCGACCGTTTTTTCTATCTCCCCTGCCTGAAGCGAGTCAGAAAAATCGACGCTAATATTGGCAAGAATAAAGTCTGGCCCCATATGCATGGTCAGAATTTCGTTAATATGGTTTATTGAAGGGTGAGCAGTAGCCAATTTACGGATACCATCGACAATTTTCGGATTGGCGCTTTCCCCGATGAGCAGGCTTTTTGTCTCATAGGCCAGCCAAATAGCCGTTCCGCCAAGGATCAGCCCAATCAGGATCGAGGCAATGCCATCATAGACGGCATTGCCAGTCAGTTGGCTGAGAAGAATACCTAAAAAGGCTATGACCAGCCCGAGCAGTGCGGCTGAATCTTCAAACAAAACAACGAAAATGGTTGGGTCTTTGCTTCTTTTAACCGCCTCAATGTAGCCCCACTTACCTTTTGCTCGCGAAAATTCTTGCAGGGCAAAATACCAGGCGGCCCCCTCGAAAATCATGGCTAGCCCAATAACGATATAGTTAATGAAAGGATCTCTTGAAATCTCAGGATGTAAGACATGCTTTATTCCTTCATAAATAGAGATGCCCGCACCTACGGCAAAAATAAGGATGGCAACAACAAAACTCCAGAAATAGACCTCTTTGCCATGTCCAAAAGGAAACTGTTTATCGGCAGGTTTTTTAGCGCGTTTTAGACCATATAGCAGTAAAATTTGATTGCCAGTGTCCACCAGCGAATGAATTCCCTCTGAAAACATTGCAGAGCTGCCGGTCATAAAGGCCGCAACGAACTTGGTGATGGAAATAAGCGAATTTCCTGCCAAGGCTGCGTAGATGGTTTTTTTTGATGAGGCGGACATATTACTCTCCCAGTTGTGCCCAGCAGTCATGCTCGTCGGTTTCTTCAATCACCACCTCGACAAACTCCCCTGCTTTTAAGTGTATTGCCTTATCGATAAAGATTTGACCGTCAATTTCTGGTGCATCGGACTGGCTTCTCGCTACAGCACCTTCTTCAACCACTTCATCAATCAGTACAGTTATCTTCTGCCCAACTTTGTTTTTTAGTCGCGCTTCGCTGATGCGTGATTGAACTGCCATAAAGCGAGCTAGCCGCTCTTCTTTGATCGCTTCTGGAACAGGATCGGGTAGTTCGTTAGCGACCGCCCCTTTGACAGGGGAGTAGGTAAAGCAGCCAACCCGGTCGAGCTGGGCCTCTTCCAGAAAGGCCAGGAGCTCCTCAAACTCTTCTTCGGTTTCGCCAGGAAAGCCGACAATAAAAGTGCTGCGAATAGTCAATTCTGGGCAGATTCTGCGCCAGTTTTTAATTCTGGCCAGCGTATTGTCAACGGCACCGGGTCGTTTCATCAGCTTTAATATGCGCGGGCTGGCGTGCTGAAAGGGAATATCAAGGTAGGGAAGAATTTTTCCTTCAGCCATCAGCGGGATCACCTCGTCAACATGGGGGTAGGGATAGACGTAATGTAACCGAACCCAGATGCCCAGTTCTCCTAATGCCTGACAGAGTTCAAGAAAGCGTGTTTTGAGTGGGCGACCACCCCAAAAGTCGGTGCGGTATTTTAGATCGACCCCATAAGCGCTAGTATCTTGAGAGACGACCAGTAGCTCTTTAACGCCCGCATCAGCCAATCGTTTAGCCTCTTCCATCACTTCGCCAATGGGTCGGCTGACGAGATCACCGCGTAGTGAGGGGATAATGCAGAAGGTACAGTGATGATTGCATCCTTCTGATATTTTCAGGTAGGCATAATGGCGCGGTGTCAATTTGATTCCTTCGGGTGGAACTAGGCTTGTAAAAGGATCGTGTGAAGGGGGTAGGTGCTCGTGTACCGCCTCAATGACCTCTTCATAAGCGTGCGGGCCGGTGATTTTTAGGACTTGAGGATGTTTCTCGCGAATACTTTCTGCATTGGCACCGAGACAGCCGGTAACAATTACTTTGCCATTTTCTGCAAGTGCTTCACCGATCGCATCGAGTGATTCCTCAATGGCTGAGTCAATAAAACCGCAGGTATTAACGACAACGAGATCAGAATCCTGATAAGTTGGTACAAGGTTGTAGCCTTCGGCGCGAAGTTTTGTCAAAATTCGCTCGCTGTCTACGAGTGCTTTGGGACAGCCTAGGCTGATAAATCCTATTTGAGGTGCGGTCATACGGAAGCCGAGAATTATAAAGTCGGCATTTTACCAATTTTTCCGAGTTGAATAGTGGAATTCGATAAAGAGCTTGATACAAAAGGGCTAAATTGCCCTTTGCCGTTACTACGGTTAAAAATGATGATGCCAGAACTACAGTCGGGAGAGGTGGTTCGCGTGCTGGCGACTGACCCTGCGGCACACCTTGATTTTGGTGTTTTCAGCGAAAAAGCTGGGCATGAGATTCTTGATTACTATCAGGAAGCCGATGTCTATCTGTTTTATATTCGAAAAGCGTAAACGAACGGTAATATCACAGTAACGGGGCTGTTACACAGTTTGCCTAAATATGTGTCTCAATTTTCTTAAGTCGAGGCAGGTGTATGTTTCCAGTCAAATGGAAAGTAGTGGCCACCTTTATTGCGTTATTTATTTCTGTATCGATTGCAGCTCAACATAGACCTGTTCACACAGCTGAGACTTCAATTGACCTAGATCGCTACCGGTTGTTGTCGCGTGTTGGCCTAGCAGAAGTTGATGATAATCTTTCGGGTATCACTTGATGGCTTTCGGTTGACTTAGACGGTTATCCGCTTGGTCTTTAGGATTTTTATAATAAAAGTAGCCCGATGAGGAAAAAGTGGCAGTGCTGCTGAATAATTAAATCTAGGCCGAAAAATTAGGGTTTTATTGCGGTAAATATGGCGCGAGTTGGTGCGGGGAGCCCTTCGCTGGTTAGATCTGGCTCTTCAGGATCAAGGAAGTTGCTGAGTGAATGAAATTGCATCCAGTCGGTTGAACGTTGCTCTTCGGCAGTTGTGCGGCTTACATCGACGAGGCGAATATCTTTGTAACCACAGCGTTTTAACCAACTTTCGAGTGTTTTACAGCTGGGGATAAACCAGACATTACGCATTTTCGCGTAGCGACCTTCCGGCAGTAAA
>QNFJ01000151.1 GCA_003646305.1 Gammaproteobacteria bacterium
AAAAAAGATGGCTGTCAACAAACAATCTCTCTCACATTCCATGCGTGTAAATCTCAAAACTCTCGGCTGCCGACTTAATGAAGCTGAACTGGAAAACTGGGCTCAAAAATTCCAGCAAAAGGGGCACAAGATTGTAAAAAATGCTGAAGAGGCCAATCTTGTCGTTCTTAATACCTGTGCGGTGACGGGCGAGGCAGTTCGCAAGTCACGCCAGTCTATTCGTAGAATTCATCGAGGAAATCCTTCAGCTAAATTGGTCGTGAGCGGTTGCTATGCCTCCCTAAAACCTGAGGAGGTTGCTGAGTCACTGGGTGTTGATCTGGTTGTTTTGAACCAGGATAAGGAACGACTTGTTGAGCTTACAGAAACAGAACTTGACCTAAAAAGCATGCCTCAGTTATCCACTGAACCTGGTGAGGTCGCACTCTTTAGTCGAGGTCGCCAACGTGCCTTTGTTAAAGTGCAGGATGGCTGTCGGTATCGTTGTACTTTCTGTATCGTCACGCACGCCCGTGGAGATGAAAAGAGCCGCGCCATCACCGAGATCACCGATGAAATCAATAATCTTCACAGCCAAGGAATTCAGGAAGTCATTCTGACCGGTGTTCATCTTGGTGGGTACGGTAACGACGTAGATTGCAATCTGACAGAATTGATTGAGGCCATTCTAGCCAATACATCGCTACCCAGAATTAGGCTGGGTTCACTCGAACCTTGGGATCTTCCGAATGGTTTCTTTGATTTATTTGCTAACAAGCGCTTGATGCCACACCTGCACCTTCCGCTACAAAGTGGTTCTGATGCCGTTCTCAAACGGATGGCGAGGCGCTGTAAGACTGAGGAATTTAGTCAAATTGTTCATGAAGCACGCGAAACTGTTCCTAGCATCAACATCACGACCGATATTATCGTCGGCTTTCCAGGAGAAACGGAGAGTGAATGGCAGGAAAGTTTTGATTTTATCGAGCAAACTGCATTTGGACATATCCACATTTTCACCTATTCTCCCCGTGAAGGGACAAAGGCGGCAACTTTACCAAACCAGCTCACTCAAGCCGTTAAAAAGGGGCGCAGTCATCAGCTCCATCAACTGGCAGAAAAAATGAAAACCGCTTTCTTTGAGCAACAGCTAGGGCAATCGACCCCAGTTTTGTGGGAAGGAAACCTCGATAATATCGGCACTGAAAGCACAACAATATTTGGCTACACGCCAAATTACACGCGTGTTTCGACGCTTACAGAGGTGGCTGATAAATTAATCAATTCCATACATTTAACTTCTCTTGAAAATGTTTCTAGTGACCGCAAACATATCGAGTCGGCTATTATTGATTAACCGTTTAGAGGCGGAACCTTGATCTAATTCTTTTGTCCCACGCTAAACCTATCCATAAGAGATGGGGGCTTTTTTGTTGATATTCCCAGGATCTAATCATGATAAAGAAACGCATCTCCTTTTTATCTATACTCTGTTTTGCACTGATTGGTAACGGCTGCGTTAATGATGCAGCTTCTGAACATGACAGCCTCTCAATAGAAGACAACCAACAGCTCTCCGTTGCAACCTTTGCCGGCGGCTGTTTCTGGTGCATCGAGGCCGGCTTTGAGAAACTGCCGGGGGTTAAAGAAGCCATTTCTGGTTTTAGTGGAGGTCTCCTTCAGAACCCCAGCTATAAACAGGTCTCTTCTGGGCGAACAAAGCATACTGAATCGGTACAGGTCTATTACGACTCCCGGGAAATCTCCTACGAAGCACTTGTTGAAGCTTATTGGCGTCAGGTCGACCCAACCGATGCAGATGGCTCTTTTGTTGATCGCGGCAAACAATACCGGCCTGCCATTTTTTACCATGATGAACTGCAAAAGCAGACAATAGAAAAATCACTCAACGCACTTATTGAATCAGGTCGCTTCAAGAAAAAGATCGTCGTTGAAATAACAGCTTTTACCCGCTTCTTTCCTGCCGAAAATTACCACCAAAATTACTACACAGAGAATCCGGTCCGATACAATTATTACCGCCATAACTCGGGCCGCGACCAGTATTTAGAAAAGATATGGGGCAACGAACTTGAGATCAGTGTTGGCGACTATTCAAAACAGACCGGGCTGCGCTATGCAAAACCGACAGACTCAATCCTTAAGAGAGAATTAACCCCGTTGCAATATGATGTAACCCAAAATGATGCAACAGAACCTCCCTACAAGAATGAACTTTGGGATGAGAAACGTGAAGGGATCTATGTCGATATCGCCAGCGGGGAGCCGCTATTTTCCTCAAAAGATAAATATGACTCTAAAACCGGATGGCCCAGTTTTAGTCGCCCACTAAAAGCCGACAACATTGTTAAGCATAATGACTACACAATGATTTTCAGACGAACTGAGTTGCGTAGCCGTCACGGTGACTCCCACTTAGGTCACCTTTTCTCTGATGGACCAGAAGCAAATGGGCTACGCTACTGCATAAATTCTGCTTCGTTAAAATTTATTCCAAAAGATAACTTAAGCAAGACGGGCTATTCAGAGTTTAAAAACCTTTTTGAAAAATAAATTTCTCAGCTCAAACTAGCGCTCTTTTTCTGCATCCATAAAGTAAACGGTTGCACCAATAACCGCTGCGGGTGGTATAAACAGGTTAAGAATGGGTACAGCGAGGCAAAAAGAGAGCAAACTACCAAAACCAAGTGCCCCTAGCCTTTTCTTTTTCATGATCTCTCGCTGTTCTTTAAATAAAATCCCTTGTGATTCAAGTGGATAGGCGGTGTAGTCGAGTGAAAAAAACCATGCGCCAAACAGAAACCAAAGGAAAGGCGCAACAATATTCACACCAGGTATCAGAAACAGAATCAATAAAGGGATCGCGCGAGTGATGAAGTAGCCCATTCGGCCCAACTCGGACATAATTGCCGGCATAACCGTTTTCATTAGTGGCAAGACTGAGCTATTTTCTACCTTGTCGCCACTTAAAACAATCAGCGCCTTCTCTGCCAACAGGCTATAAAACGGTGCCGCAATCAGATTGGCGAACATGACAAAGAAAAAGTAAACCACGAGGATGAAACTCAGGCCAAATAGTGGCCAAAGTAACCAACGGAGCCAGTCGAGCCATTCTGGAATCAACCAGGTCATCAGCTCCGAGAAATAGTGCTGCAGAACAACGAAGCCTATTCCAAATAGAATTAAATTGATCAGGACTGGCAACAGGATAAAACGCCGTAGAACCGGTAGCTTCAACATTGCCAGCCCTTTTAGCAGGCAACCCGCTCCGTATGCCGGGTTATTTAGTTTCTTGTTATCAAAATTAAACTTCATCTGCACATCTATCTATTGATTGGGAATATCGACCACTTTGCTTAAGGAGCAGTAAATTGGCTATTTTCAAGCACATACACCAGCCGGTTACCATCATCAATACGACGAGACCAAAAGCCAGATAAATTTTCCTTTAGTGACTCAGGCTTGCCGATACCTTCGAATGGATCTCTTTGAGTATCGGAGATTAGCTTATTAATACGTTTTAGTGTTTTTTTGTCCTGACCTTGCCAGTATACATAATCTCTCTGGGCCTCTCTCGTCCATGCCGAAATTTCAATCACCAACTAACTCGTGATTTTCAGTTTTACCTGACCGGTATTGTGCGATGGACTTTGCCAGATGTGATGCATTGGCCGAGCTTTTTAACAGATGTACTGTTTCCATTAGCGCGTTGAAATGATCGAGAGACATGACAACTGCATCTTCAGCATCTCTGCGTGAAATAATAGTGTAATCAGAATCATCAACCACTTGATCCAATACACTTTTTAGCCTATTTCTGACGTCCGAAAAATTAACAACTCTCATATTAACACCCCTGTACTTGTACGCCATACCGGACAAGCATAACTTGCCTTTCTAATCGTGCAAGTACAGTGAGTGTTCCTTTTGGGGATTAACGATACATTACCGAAAAAACACCGGAAACTTGGGGGCGTTGTTACGCGGGATGGTGCTCTGAATATCTTAAGAGCGTTTCTCCTTTATTGAGCAGTCCATAAGCGCCCGGAGAGACCCTCTCCACGCCGGAAAATGATTCATGCAAATCGACTAAATAAGGGTATCTCGCACCTCTATGATTCACTGGCATCCCAATTTCCATCATTTCCATTCCACCTCTCGCAGCAATCTTTTTAAGTGATCGGCGACACAAAAAAAGCCATTTATTGATTCCCTTAGAGTCAGAATACTCTTTCGCTGCCCTGATCAATCCAAACAAGATTTCTGGATAACTATGGTCACTGACAAATGCTTTAGAGTGTCTGTGTTTTGAAAGAATTGAAACCCTTGAAATCTCCGCAACGATCTGACTATTAGACTCTATATCAAAGGACAACCCGCTATTTACAAGTTTTGTTATAGGTAACACCTGCTCTTCTGGCAGCACAATCCTCAAAGTGGCAATCCATTCTGAAGTCAGCTGATCTTGAACAATAAAATGCACCGCCTGATCATCAAACTCGTCTGTCTCCCAGTCACCCTCAGAAAGGCTTGCATCTTCGAAGCCTTTTTCGAGGCAATAGACCTGGTGGCGTAATTTGTAATGAATTTTTTTACTAAAATCTGTGTCCGCTAAAAAAGCTTTATAACGATTATCAAACATATAATTCCCCAAAAAATAAAAAAGCGCCTCCTTGCGCAGGTTGTTATTAGCTCTCGCCTTTAACTTCTTCCTTGTTTTCTTCGGGGGCAGAAGACTTTTCTGTTTTCAGTTCGTCAGCCGGCTTCTCAACTATTGTTGCCGCTGTTACTTCATTTTTGGTCACCATAAGTGCTTCAGCATTAACTGGGCCGACCATAAAAAATACCATCAAAAATGAGATGAGCAGAGTTGGTTTCATAAAACTATCTCCAAAATTAAACGTTGAGCCACTTGACCACTGATAAAATCGGCTTAGAGCGATTTTAAATACTAGTGGTAGAGATATAAGCAAATACCGAGCCAACTATTGTATCAGCGTGAAATTCAACAAGTTAGCTGACACGCAAACGAGTGAGCTAGTAGCAAAGTGTCGCAAAACAGCGACATAGCGTCTTAGAAAAAAGCTTTGTGATTGTTTCCTATGGAGTTTTGTCTGTCACTGAGAGGTAACAGTTTTAAACAGTGAAGGATCTAACTGATGACGATTCAGCAGACGATAAAATTCTGTCCTGTTTCTTTTCGCATATTTTGCAGCCTGGGTGACATTCCCAGAGGTCATCTGCAAGATCTTGATCAAGTATTCCCGCTCAAACCCCTCCCTCGCCTCTTTAAAAGAGAGCATTGAAACGGAATCATTTTTTAGTGCTTTTTGGACGATAACTAACGGCACGAGAGGCGTTGTCGATAATGCAACCGTCTGACCAATAACATTATGTAACTGGCGAATATTACCCGGCCAGTTGTAGTTCACCAGCGCTTCGATCGCTTCTGGCGAAAACCCTTTCACCTCT
>QNFJ01000152.1 GCA_003646305.1 Gammaproteobacteria bacterium
CAGCTTGAACCCGCTCTGGAACTATACAGCGGGCAAAACACCAAGGCTCTTGGACCAGTATTTATGGGCGAAATCCGCTTCGGTGCAGGTAAAAAATTACACTGGGAAACCGGTGTTATCTTTGGGCTTGATAATAAAACGCCCGACCATACCTTTCGGTTTTTAACCGAATTCGAGTTTTAACACCTAAAGACAATTAACGCTGCCTCAACCTTTTAACAATAACAGGCAATAACGCTAACAAACCCAGCGCAATTAGCGATGCAATCATTTCTAGTGAGAATAGCTGCTCAAGACGGTCGACCTTTTTAAGGGAGTGCCCCAAACTGGCAAAAATAAAACTCCCCGGCACCATCCCTATCAGCGTTGCCAGAACAAACGTTCTTGTTGTTATTTTTGTGAACGCAGGCACCAGGTTGACCGGCCAGAATGGGAATAACGGAACCAGTCTTAAAAATAGCAGGTAGTGAAATGCATCTGCATGAAACCCTTCAAGAATACGAGCAGTTAACGGGTATTTCTCAAGCTTCTTTCTGGCTGATTCCGCAAAAACATAACGCGCAGTGAGAAAGACTAATACTGCACTCAAAGTCCCAGCTAGCACCAATAGCAACGTTCCACTCCAGCGCCCAAAGATCAAACCCGTCGCCAAAGAGAGTAAAGCGCCAAGTGGCAAACCAAACAACATTACAACACTAAAAAGAAGCGCCCAGCCAAACCACATGGCAACAAGATTTTCCGAAGCAAAGCTTATCAGCTCATCTCTGTGCGCTATCAACGACTCAACCGTTAAATATTGAGGGCCATCTAAAAGAAAAAAGAGCGCAATCCCGGAAAGAAAAAGAATCACAATAACAACCCTTTTTGCTCTTTCCAGTTGTCTGCCTTTAATTAACACGCCATTCACAATAAACTTTTTTAGTATTTGGTAATATATGCTGCTCAAGTCTGAACCAAAACATTTTACGCTATTTAGATAATGCTACACGGAAAAAAAATACTCGTTGTTTTACCCGCTTTTGAAGCCGAAAAAACGCTGGAAAAAACCTTTGATGCCATCCCTAAAGATATTGTTGATGACATTCTTCTGGTCGATGACTGTAGCAGCGACCAGACTATCGCTGTTGCCGAGAAATTGGGCATTCGTGCCTATGGCCATATCAAAAATAGAGGCTACGGTGGCAATCAGAAAACCTGTTACACAAAAGGACTTGAGACCGATGCCGATATTGTCATCATGCTTCATCCTGATTATCAGTACGAACCACGCCTGATCGGCGCAATGGCCGGCATGCTGGCCACCGATGTCTATGATGTCGTCACTGCCTCCCGCATCCTCGGTAACGACGCGCTCGCAGGCGGCATGCCACTCTATAAATATATTGCCAACCGTTTTTTAACCGCATTCCAGAATCTGTTGATCGGCGCAAAATTATCTGAATACCATACCGGCTACCGCGCCTTTACGCGTGAGGTCTTAGAGAAATTACCACTGAACGCCAACTCAGACGACTTCATTTTTGATAACCAGATGCTGACTCAGGCGGTTGCCCAAAAGTTTAGAATGGGTGAAATTTCATGCCCGACTAAATATTTCCCGGAGGCCAGCTCGATCAATCTGAAGCGATCAACGATTTATGGACTTGGTGTACTAAAAACCAGCATTATTTTTCGTCTCTGGCATTGGGGGCTTATTTCCTCTGAGCTATTTAGTGATGCGCCAGAATACCGTCTAAAGCCCGAAGAAAAGAGCTAAACCTGTTGCCTCAGTCATTTAACAGCCGCTTAATCATTTCGTGGGTGCTCCTACTATTTGCGGTCAAATTTTACTTGGCCAATCTACTATGGCTTTTTGCTGATGAGGCCTTTTATTGGCAAAGCAGCCAGCAACTAGCGCTTGCCTACGCGGACCACCCATTTATGACCGCACTGCTTGTTCGTGCTGGGACCGAGTTGTTCGGTGACACAACGTTCGGTGTCCGCCTGTGCTTTCTCATGATGGGCTGCGCATTTCCTTATGGGATCTATCTTCTCGCGCGATCCCGTTGTGGGCATCAGCAGTCACTTATTGCCGCACTTTTCTCGTTATTAATGCCCTTTACCGCCACACTTGGGCTAATCGCTTTACCCGATGTTCCGCTACTTTTTTTTGCCGTTTTCGGGCTTGTCGCCTTTGAAAAGGCGACTCGTACGAACAAGCTATCTGCCTGGGTAGCGACAGGCTTAATTGCCGCAATGGGGCTGAGCACGCATTATCGATTTATACTTTTCCCCGCTGCCGCCTTTATCTATTTTGTTGCCACACCACATGGCCGCAGCCTCTGGAATAAAGGTGGCTTCTGGTTAGCCATCCTAATTATGCTTTGCGGGTTACTGCCGGTATTGATTTTCAATCTCGGCAACCAGTTTGAAGCACTCAATTACCAGTTCTCAGAGCGACAGGCATGGCAATTCCAGCTGAAGGGGCTCCGCCATCCTTTAGAACAAATGATGGTCGTCACTCCGCTCCTTTACATCGCACTAATTTCCGCACTCGTTATTGGCTTTAAAAAAGCATTAAAAGGGGATGATCGCGCAGCCCTGCTGACAATTTTTGGCGGCTTCCCTCTCGCTATCTACCTGTTTTTAGCGCCCTTTTCAGATAGAAGCCATCTGTTTTTCCACTGGCCTGCACTTGGCTACATCCCGCTCTTTGCCCTTTTACCCGATGTCATTCAGTCACTCCAAAATAGACTTTCCCAATTCAGGTTTAACACCTTATTTTTCTTAACCACCTCGATGGGGGCACTCGGCTCATTAGCGTTATTACTGGTTGTTGGATCATCCATTTCAGATAATCTACTAAGATTTTCCCCTCCAGGCAGTATCGCTTACGAGCTTGCAGGCTGGGACGTTTTACAGAAAAAAACAGACGCGCTACTAGCCCAACAACCAGATGAAACCTTGCTTGTTGTTGATCGCTATTTTGTTGACGGCCAAATTGATTTCCTTAATCACGGTGAAAGGCCAATTTATCTGCTCAATCACCCCCAAAACAGCGACCATGGTCGCGCCTTTCAGTATCGATTATGGGATCGTGACCAGCAGGCACTTGAAAGCAAAACAGGGACCCGAGCGCTCATTCTGCTTCAGGAATCCGATACGGCTCTAAAATATAAATATGGTCAGGCCGTACAACTGTGCCAGCTTTTCGACCAACTTACCTGGCTCGGTCGAGTCGACCTCTATGAGGGGGAAAAACGTTATCAGTTTTTCAGCGGCATTATCAAACCTGACGACAAAAGAGATAATTGTTCCTCGCTGCCTTCAATTGGCGACATGGGTAAACCGCACCAAATAGAGGGGAAAGAGAATAGCTATAGCGTCGGTGGCTGGGTCTTTAATGATGCAACAGGGGTTCGTTTAGTAGAGATTCTTATTGATGGAGAGCTCATCAACACAGCAAATTATGGTGACAAACAGCCGGCTGTACACGAATTGTACCCCAGTTCATCCGATCAAAATCACCCAAATGTTGGCTTTAGCGCTCAGTTAAATCTGGCCAGTTACAGTAGGGGACGGCATAAAATCAGCGCAAGGGTGACCTCATACAATGGGGGCATCACAATCCTGAGACCTCGCCACTTCACCAGGCATTAGCCTCGCACCACCTCGCCCGTTAGCGCATCAAGAATGGGTGTCGTTGCACTCAAGCCACCAAGCCGCCCATGAATGACAGGCAGCTCACGACCGAAGTAGGCATTGACCTTAAAGGCAGTTATGGACGGGTTTTTTCCAGCAGGATTAGCACTAGTCGAGACAATTGCCCCACCAAACTGGTCACAAATCTCTCTAACAACTGGGTGATCGCTCACTCTCACCGCGATACGCTCAGAATCTCCTCGCAACCAATGAGGGACAGCTTCTAGCGCAGGAAGCAACCAGGTAACAGGCCCAGGCCAGCTCGTTTTAAGCTTATCTTTTATTTTGGTGGGGATCGGTTTTATAAATATTGAAACCTGCTCAAAATTCGCCGCTATTAAAATCAGTCCTTTTTCGGCAGGTCGAGATTTGAGCGCTAATAACCTCTTTACGGCTGCCTCGTTGAGAGGATCACAGCCAAGGCCGTATACAGCCTCGGTTGGATAGGCGATCACCGCGCCATGATGGAGCTGCTGAGCGACTTGTCTAAGCCTGAATTTAGAAACCACCGGCCAAGTTAGTTTGCCAGTTTCTCCTGTAGTGCTTTATTCTTTTTGATCACGGTTGCCGCATTCTCACGGCGCTCTTCACGAATTCTTTTGGCGATCACATCATCTTTCAGAGCCATAATTTGTGCGGCTAAATAGGCCGCATTTTTAGCACCCGGTTTACCAATCGCCAACGTTCCGACAGGAATTCCACCCGGCATCTGTACCGTTGCCAATAACGCATCCATGCCCTGTAATGAACCAGCATCCAGAGGAATACCCAAAACAGGTTTAAGTGTGTGCGCAGCAACCGCACCTGCAAGATGCGCTGCTAAACCTGCTGCTGCAATAAAAACGTCACAACCACGTGTTTCAGCATCTTGAACATACTGCTGTGTCTCTTGTGGCGTGCGATGTGCTGAGGTAATTTGCACTTCATAGGCAACACCTAGATTTGCGAGTGTATCAAGTGTTGCTTGCACCACTGACAAGTCTGAATCTGACCCCATTAAAACGGCTGCAAAATTTTTCACTTTATCTCTCTCGTCTGTCTGAATTAATCGTCTGAACTCGGCTCATCAACCTCATAAGGCTCAGAAAACTTGCACTCTTTCTGTGGGCAGACTTTTTCTGTTCCACGCCGCTTGGTCGTTTTTATGGACAAAATCGGCCAGTTACAATCAGGGCAAATCTCTGCAAGCGGTTCATTCCAAATAGCATATTTGCATTTTGGATAGTTTGCACACGAATAGAATATTTTACCATTTCTTGATTTACGCTTGAGCAGATTGGCCTGGCTACATTCTGGACACAGTACTTTTGTATCAACAGGCTTTTCCAAAGGTTCAATATGGCGGCAATCAGGATAACCGGTACAGCCAATAAACTTACCGTAACGACCTCGTTTAATAATTAAGGCCGATTCACATTTTGGGCACTTTCTATCTTCAATGATCTCTGGCTCTTCAATTTCACCATTCTCATCTAAGTTACGCGTGTACTTGCAATCTGGGTAGCTATCACAGCCAATAAAGCGACCATTTCGTCCGAGGCGAATTGAAAGCGGCCCACCACAATCCGGGCATTTATCCTCAATCGCTTCATGCGTCACATCTTTACGCTGTACACTTTCATCCTTCTCAACAACCAGTGCTTTAAACGGTCCCCAGAACTCTTTCATCAGAGGTACCCACTGCTTTTCGCCACGCGAAATAGCATCGAGGTCATCTTCTAAGCGGGCGGTAAAGTTGTAATCGACATATTTGGTGAAGTGCTCGGTCAGAAAC
>QNFJ01000153.1 GCA_003646305.1 Gammaproteobacteria bacterium
CAGCTCTCCGCTATTTTGAACTCAAGCTGCTTGAAGAGACAGGTTACGGGTTGTGTTTAGATAGTGAAATCAGGAATGGCAACCCAATTGTCGAAGACCGGCTTTATTGCTTTCATCCAGAAGAGGGAGCTGCTCTGCTTGATGATGAACAGGCGGGGGCTATTCACGGGCGCACTCTAATTGATCTACACAACCAGACATTGGAGTCACCTTGTAGTCTATTTGAAGCAAAAAAATTGATGCGTACAATCATTAAACACAGACTCGGAGGTCGCTCTTTAAGGTCACGTGAGCTATTCAAAGGAACCTCTTTAAAACTGGGAAAAATTAAATAATGAAAAAACCGATCCTTTTAGGTGTCAATATTGACCATGTCGCAACACTTCGCCAGGCGAGAGGTACGAGCTATCCCGATCCTTTGCAAGCAGCACTGGCGGCTGAAATGGCTGGGGCTGATGGTATTACTGCACATTTACGGGAAGATCGGCGTCATATTCAGGATTCCGATATTTGGCTATTGAAGGAAAAAATTCAGACACGGTTGAACTTTGAGATGGGTGCAACGGATGAGATGGTCAAAATTGCTTGCGATGTTAAACCGGCTGCCTGTTGTCTTGTCCCAGAAAAGCGTGAAGAGCTGACGACAGAGGGTGGGCTCGATGTCTGTGCAAATCATCCGGCAATTAAGAATGCCTGTCAGGCATTAGCCGAGCAAGGCTGTGAGGTTTCTCTTTTTATTGATCCTAACTTTGAGCAAATTGATGCAGCCGTTGATGTGGGTGCACCTGTAATAGAACTCCACACTGGAAAATATGCGGATGCAATCGATTGTAAAGTAGAGAGAATAGAGCTTTTACAAATTCAAAAAGCAGCAGAATATGCGGCCTCTTTGGGGTTGGTTGTCAATGCAGGTCATGGACTTCACTATCATAATGTTCAAGAAATCAGTGCGATACCTGAAATTAATGAGCTGAATATAGGCCATTCGATTATCTCCAGAGCGCTGTTTTCAGGTCTTGATCAAGCTGTTTCTGACATGAAAGACTTGATGCTTCAGGCGAGAGTCTGAATGATTCATGGAATCGGTACAGATATTGTCGATATTCGGCGAATTCAATCAGCTGTAGACCAGTTTGGAGATCGGTTTCCAGCCCGAATTTTAGGGCAAAATGAGCTTACACAATATGGTTTGCTTTCAAATTCTGGAAAAGCACGTTTTTTAGCAAAACGTTTTTCGCTCAAGGAGGCGGCGGCAAAGGCGCTTGGCACAGGATTTCGGAACGGTGTGATACTTAAAAACTTTAATCTGTCACACGATGAATTGGGTAAACCATTGCTGCGATTAAGCGGCAAAGCAAGAGAAATTGCGCAGGCTAATGGAGTGAATGAATCACATGTGAGCCTGAGCGATGAGAAAAACTACACTGTTGCCTACGTAATCATGACAACTTAGGATTTCTCCTAAAAAATCAAGTAGAATCAGCGCAATCAAGAGCGGAATATATCGCTCAAATTTAGAGGGTATTTTTACGATTATCAACGGAACTTGTTTTGGAGGGGGATATGGCTTTGGATGTAAAAACGAATATTGGTGAAATAGATCAAAAAATTCGCTATGCAGTGGGGGGCGTTTTGGTCCTTATGGCGTTGGTCTGGGGAAGTGTTATTGTTTTCTTACTTGGTCTTGTCGTTATTGGGACGGCCTGGTTTGGATGGTGCCCCCCATACGACTTATTAGGAATTAATACCACTCAGCTCAAGAGTAAAGATATTATCGATATTGATGCACTCTCAAATAGGGCGCTTAGTTCTGAAGGTTGGTGTGCCTTTTTGAATGGTTCTAACCTTGGGGACGATGGTCGTTCCTGGCGTTATGGCTTGGGTGCTTTCGCATTGTTGTTTGGTTATGCATTTTCCAGTTTTTTTTGGTTCTTGATTGGTTTTGTCCTGTTTGCAACGGCTATATCAACACGCTGCCCTCTCTATCATATACTTGGGTTCAACAGCCAGGACAAGGCTGTTAAAGACGAAAAATCTGCGGCAGAGCTTTCTGCAGAGGTTTTTGAGGTTGGAGTGACCGAGAAGATTGATGCGGCACCTATTGAAGCTAAGGAGGCAGATATAACTGCCACTAAGCCTGCCCAAAAAGCTAAAAAACCCGCAGAGAAGAAGGCGGCAACGAAACCTCAAAAAGCTAAGGTGAAACCGGTCTCTAAAGCAGCACCCGCTGCGAAAGCTAAGAAAAAAACACCCAAAAAGAATGACTTAACGATGATTGAGGGTGTTGGCCCAAAAATCTCGGAGATACTTCAAAAGGGTGGTGTGACTGATTTTTCTATTCTTGCGAGTACTGACCACGCCAAAATCAAAGAGATGTTAATGGCAGAAGGAAGCCGTTATGCGATGCATGACCCTGAAACATGGCCAGAACAGGCGGCAATGGCACGAGATGAAAAATGGGAAGCTCTGAAAAAATGGCAAGATAAGTATAAAGGTGGGCGAAAAAAATAAAGCGCTACTGAGAAAAATAAAAAGGCGGCCTGTGGCCGCCTTTTTATTTTTTAAACATCAGGTTAGATGTCGAACGGGTGTATAATTTCGCGCTTAAATTTAGTCTTCACATAGAAATAGAATGAGGATAGTTCTCGGAATTGAATACGATGGTCATGGCTTCTCAGGTTGGCAGTGGCAAGTTGACTTAAGAACTGTTCAGGACTGTTTAGAGCTTGCACTTTCCAAAGTATCTAATGAGAAAGTCAGAGTCTTTACTGCAGGTCGAACCGACACAGGTGTCCACGCGCTCGAACAGGTTGTTCATTTTGATACCGAGGCAGTTCGTGATGAGCGCGCCTGGATCATGGGTGTGAATAGTTACCTGCCTGATGATGTTCGTGTTATCTGGATGAAAGAGGCGCTAGATGGATTCCATGCGCGCTATAGCGCCATTGCCCGTTATTATCGTTATCGCATCATCAATAGAAAAATGAAGTCTGCGTTGCATCGCAAGCAGATGACCTGGTTTTATTACCCGCTTGATGTTGAGAAAATGCAGGCAGCCGCTAACAGCTTGATTGGGGAGCATGACTTTTCTTCTTTCAGAGCTCAGGGGTGTCAATCAAAAAGTCCAATGCGTTTTATGCACTATATACGGGTTGGACGGCTGGGTGATGAGGTATTTATTGATATAATCGCAAATGCCTTTGTGCATCATATGGTGCGCAATATTGCTGGGGTACTTATGGCAATTGGTAGCGGTAAAAAACCGGCTACCTGGACAGAAGAGCTGTTATCGGTAAAAGATCGCAAGCAAGGTGGTGTAACAGCAGCATCTGATGGTTTGTATCTTGCCGGAATTTATTACCCTGAGAAATTTGGCGTGCCGAGGCACCCACTCTTCAAAGAGTTACCTGATGGCGTCAAACGGTTTGATGATTACAATGACAAGAACGAGAGTTAAAATTTGCGGGTTTACCCAGGTAGATGATGCCAAGATTGCATCAGGCTTGGGTGTGGATGCGATTGGCCTGGTTTTCTATGCGCCTAGCCCGCGTAATGTCGATATTAAGCAGGCGCTTGCAATTTGTAAGGCGGCATCTCCATTTGTGACAATCGTTGCGCTATTTGTTGATCCAGATAGAACGTTTGTTGATGAGGTCATTAAGCAGGTCCCCATTGACCTTCTTCAGTTTCATGGTGATGAATCGGCCGACTTTTGTGAATCCTTTTCAGTGCCTTATATCAAAGCAATTCGTATGCATAATGAAGTTGATCTTAATGAGATTGAGCAACAATATGGTCATGCCAAAGGGATTTTACTGGATGCATGGCATCCATCTGAGAAAGGGGGCACAGGGGAGCGCTTCGACTGGAGTCGGATCCCGGCTAAATTTAAATTACCGATCATTTTGGCGGGTGGTTTAACGCCCGAGAATGTCGGACTTGCGATAGAGACATCCTACCCGTTTGCCGTCGATTTGAGCAGCGGTGTAGAACAATCCAAAGGCATTAAAGACCACGCAAAAATGGCAAAATTACTAACAGAGGTAAACAAACTTGAGTGCAAAAATGAGCTATAACCTGCCTGATGAAAATGGCCACTTCGGCCCTTACGGTGGTATTTTTGTTGCAGAAACACTGATGCTTCCTCTTGATGAGCTGAAAGAGGCATACAAAGCTCAGATGCAAAATCCAGAATTTCTGGCGGAACTAGATGCAGACCTTCAAAATTACGTTGGCCGTCCATCTCCGCTATATCATGCGGAACGCTGGAGCCGGGAGTTAGGTGGTGCACAGATCTATCTAAAGCGGGAAGACCTGAATCATACGGGTGCACATAAAGTTAATAACTGTATTGGCCAGGCACTTTTAGCTAAACAGATGGGCAAGAAACGTATCATTGCTGAAACGGGTGCGGGGCAACACGGTGTTGCAACGGCAACCGTTGCCGCACGAATGGGTCTCGAATGTGTTGTTTACATGGGCGCAGAAGATATTCAGCGGCAGGCGCAAAATGTTTACCGTATGAAGCTTCTGGGCGCTCAAGTTGTCCCAGTTGAGGCGGGTTCAAGGACGTTGAAAGATGCGCTTAATGAGGCGCTCCGCGATTGGGTCACCAATGTTGATGATACGTTCTACATTATTGGTACGGTTGCAGGTCCACACCCTTATCCTGCAATGGTTCGGGATTTTCAGGCTATTATTGGGCGTGAAGCACGTGAACAGATTCAAAAGCAGGCGGGACGATTGCCAGATGGGTTAATTGCCTGTGTTGGCGGTGGCTCCAATGCGATTGGCCTTTTTTACCCATTTATTGATGACGAATCGGTGCAGATGTTTGGTGTAGAGGCCGCGGGTGATGGTATTGAAACAGGCCGCCATGCTGCGCCGCTTTGTGCGGGTCGACCGGGTGTATTGCACGGTAATCGAACCTATCTAATGGAAGATGATAACGGCGGGATTATCGAAACCCATTCAATCTCTGCTGGGCTTGATTATCCCGGTGTTGGCCCAGAGCATGCCTGGTTAAAAGATAGCGGGCGTGCTGAATATGTGAGTGTTACAGATAAAGAGGCTTTAGAAGGCTTTCATGCACTAACTCGAATTGAAGGAATTATTCCGGCTCTTGAATCAAGTCATGCGTTGGCCTATGCAATGAAGAAGGCACCAACAATGCGGACTGACGAGATCTTGTTAGTCAACCTGTCGGGACGTGGTGATAAAGATATGCACACTGTTGCAGAGCTTGAGGGGATAGAGTGGTGAGTCGATTATCAGAAAAATTTGATCTACTTAAAGCTTCAGGAAAGAAGGCACTGATTCCTTTTATTACGGCTGGCGATCCTGAACCAGGTTTCACTGTTCCATTAATGCATGCAATGGTTGAGGTGGGGGCAGATATTATTGAACTGGGTGTGCCTTTTTCAGATCCTATGGCTGATGG
>QNFJ01000154.1 GCA_003646305.1 Gammaproteobacteria bacterium
AATCGCACCACAGCAAGTTTGTTTCTCTGAAATAGTGGTTTTAAAACCCCAGCGGTTTAATATGATTTTTGCCGAAGCTACCGTCTGTTCATCCAGTAGTCGGCCCATACAGCCCACAAACAGGGCGACCTCTTTTTGATTTTCAGCGGTTTCCTGCTCCGTACTTGAGATGCTCTGCAGCGTCGGCAACATCGCATCAAAGCGGGCCAGCCCCATAACCTTTAAAATCCCGCTAGATCGGGTTAACCAGCCAAGCCCGGACCTTTTGTACAGTTTGAGAAACCGGCTCAACCAACGAAGTTTTCGGCTATCTGCTAACAGTGCTTGAAGCTTTTTATGACGACTTCTACCTAAAGAACCACTCTCCGAGCGATACCGATCCATCAATTTCCCGTACGGAACAAATGCAGGGCAGGCTTTCTCGCAGCTACGACAGAGCAAGCAGTGATCAAGGTGTTTCTGTAAAGTTTCCGACGATTCGAGCTGCCCCTTCGACCAGCCCTGTATTAGCGCAATACGGCCGCGAGGTGATTCATTCTCATCAAGTGTCTGTTGGTAGGTGGGACAGTGGGGCAGGCAAAGGCCGCACTTCACACAAAGATCAGCTTCGATAAAATCATTCATATCGCGTCATTATATGTCCTTTAGCCATTTGTTTTTTGGTGGGATAAAATGCGTTTTTTCAATGGAAAAACCGTTCCGATGAGTTTCTACAGTAAACATGTTTTTATCTGCACAAATCAACGTGAAGATGGCAGGCCTTGCTGCCAGGATCACGACACGCGAACGCTGTTCAAGCATATGAAAGAGCAAGCCCGTGCTGATGGACTCCTTGGTCCGAAGGGGATACGGATTAACAAATCAGGATGCCTTGGTCGCTGCGCGCAGGGACCTGTACTGGTCGTTTACCCTGATAATGTCTGGTATCGGTTTAAAGAGAGCACTGATTTAGATGAAATTCTCGAAAAGCAGGTCAAAAAAGGAGAGGTGGTTGATCGGTTGCTCATCTAAAGTGGACCTTCTCAATCAGCAATTTGGTCGAGCTTAAATTGGCCTAGCTTGGCATCCTCTCACCCATCAAGGTGGCAATAAGCCTGCGCTGGCCGCCAAAGTCCCGGTGCTCTCCGAGGTAGATGCCTTGCCAAGTGCCCAATGCCAAATGCCCATCGGTCACCGGAATAGAGATCGATACCCCAAGAAGCGAGCTCTTGATATGTGCTGGCATGTCATCGCTTCCCTCTAAAGTATGGCGATAGTAAGGGGCCTTTTCGGGTACAAAACGATCAAAATGAGACGAGAAGTCGGCACGAACAGTCGGATCTGCATTTTCATTTATCGTCAATGAAGCCGATGTATGCTGGATAAAAAGGTGCAAGATAGCCGCCGAGTAGTCTGCCAATTGTGGCAGAGCCCGCACAACTTCATCTGTAATAAGATGAAAACCCCGATTGCGGGGTTTAAGAATGATTTCTGTCTGCTCGCAACTCATTTAAAATAAAAAAGGCGGTAATCTCTCAGATTACCGCCTTTTTTACCCATAAAGATAGCTGCCTGTTAGGCTGACTTCATTGGCAAAGAAAGGTACTCAATCCCCACCATTTTCTGCATCACTTTAATAACCTGGCAGCTGTAGCCAAATTCGTTGTCATACCAGACATAAAGTACGCAGCGATTATCACTCGCAATCGTTGCTTGAGAATCAATCACACCGGCGTGGCGTGAACCGACGATGTCGGTCGAAACAAGTTCTGTAGAGCGGGTGAAATCAATCTGCTCCTGCATTGACGAGTGCAGTGCAATCTCACGCAGATAGCTGTTCAGCTCTTCTTTATTGGTTGCCTTTCTCAGATTAAGGTTCATTATCGCCATTGAAACATTGGGTGTTGGTACGCGGATCGCATTCCCTGTTAGCTTGCCTTCTAGCTCAGGTAGCGCCTTACTTACCGCTTTGGCTGCACCCGTTTCGGTAATCACCATATTCAGCGGCGCTGCTCGGCCACGACGCTCACCTTTGTGAAAATTGTCGATCAGGTTCTGGTCATTGGTGTACGAGTGAACCGTTTCAACATGACCATTTTCGATACCGTATTCATCATTGATCGCCTTTAAGACCGGTGCAATCGCGTTTGTTGTACAGCTTGCGGCAGAAAGGATCGTGTCACTGCTCTCAATGTCTCCATCATTAACACCAAAAACAACATTTTTGATATCGCCTTTACCCGGAGCGGTCAAAAGTGCCTTGGCAACACCTTTTGCCTGCAGGTGAAGACCAAGTCCTGCTTCATCACGCCAGACACCCGTATTATCAACAACCAGCGCATTATTGATCCCGTATTGCGTGTAATCAATTTCTTCGGGTGCTGAGGCATAAATGACCTGAATACAGTTGCCATTTGCTGTGATTGTGTTGTTATCGGTGTCGACTCGTATAGTTCCATCAAATGGCCCGTGCACTGAATCCCGACGTAACAAGCTGGCTCTTTTTGCTAAATCATCCTTTGCACCTGAGTGGCGCAGAACAATTGCGCGCAAGCGCATCTTATTGCCACCACCCGTCCGCTCAATCAACAATCTGGCCAGTAAACGCCCGATACGACCAAAACCATATAGAACAATATCCTGTGGCTCTTTTAAGAGCTGCTCTTTTGCTTCGGATAACGCAGAAAGCTCTCCTTTTACAAAATCACTAATCGCTGAACCATTCCTTTGATTCTTGTAGGTAATGACCAGCTTGCCAAGATCAATTCGAGAAGGTGCTAAATCGACCTTTTGTAACGCTTCAAGCATCTTGAAACTATCGTGAATTGATAGCTCAACATTTTCAAACTGGCGCACATAGCGGTGCGTTTTAAGGAGTTCAATAGGTGATGCATTGATCAAGGAGCGGCCATAAATCAGCAAAACAATACCTTGATCCCTGTATAGCTTTCCGATTAGCGGAACCATCGCTTCCGCCAGCTCCTGACTTTCAACCCAATCTTGTAAACAACTATCTTTATCCTGTGCGTTCATCTATCTGCCTTCAATTAATAATTAAAAAGTAATCTTTTAGCGCCCAACAACACTTAAACTAAATAATCCTACTATTTTAGCACTTTGTGGGAATTTGGAGGCAAAAATTAGCGAATATCAAAGACAATTGGCGCCAATAACAGCGTCATCAGCAAAACGACCACGATACCAAATAAATTTAATAGAAAGCCTGTTTTTACCATATCGATCACTCGCAGCCGACCACTACCAAAAATAATCGCATTAGGCGGTGTTGCAACAGGAAGCATAAAGGCAAAAGAAGCGGACAGTGTTGCGGGTAACATTAACAAAAGAGGAGAGAGCGACATCGCTTCAGCTGTTGAATAGAGCAGGGGTAAAATGAGTTGTGTAGTTGCCGTATTAGAGGTTAACTCGGTTAAAAAGGTCATCATTGTTGCAATCGAGAGGACAATCGTCACCATACCTGCCTCGGCAAGCCCCTGAAGGTTTGAGGCCAGCCATTTGGATAACCCCGTATCTACAAAACCAGAGGCTAGTGCAAAACCACCACCAAATAAAATGATCACAGACCAGGGTATGCGGGTAAATACAGTCGCATCAAGGAGCCTGGATCCCGCCTTTTTTTGGCTGCGTGCAGGAATAAAAAATAGCGTTAGTGCCATTGTGATTGCGACTGTTCCATCGTCAATAAAATCCCCGTTCGGTAGTAACGCACTCCAACCTGGCAGCCCAATAACAGCAAGCCCTTTACGCGTTATCCAGAGCAGTGCTGTTGTTGCAAAGATGAAAGCAACAACCTTTTCCTCCTGGCTCATCCTGCCTAAATCACGCCTCTCTTTCTCAATGACTGCATCGAGTGAGACCTCAAACTTCATCTTTCTGAAGTAAAAAAAGGTCATATAAAGTATCAAAATGAGGAGCATTGTCAGTCCAACCGGAACACCTAGCCCCATCCATTGCACAAAGCTAATGGCCTTCTCGCCACCCGTTGAAATTTCATAGATTCTTGAGAAGACAAGGTTAGGAGGAGTTCCCACCAGCGTCATCATGCCGCCAATCGATGCTGAATAGGCAACCGATAACAGTAACCCTGTTGAAAACCGCTCTGTTTGTTCCGCCGGCATCAATTTCTCAAAACGAGAAATAATCGCTAATGCCACCGGCAACATTGCAATCGTCGTGGCAGTGTTGGAGACCCACATGGATAAAAAGGCCGTGGCGACGATAAAACCCATAACAACCCGTGTTGGATGGCCACCAAATAACGTCAATAAATTGAGTGCAATTCTCTTATGCAGATTCCACTGCTCCATTGCCAGTGCGATTAAAAATCCACCAATAAAGAGAAAAATAGTTGAATTAATATAGGTTGCGGCGACCGTTTTACCGGAAGAGATTCCAAGTAAAGGAAAGGCAACGAGGGGAATAAGTGCCGTTGCTGCGAGTGGAATTGCCTCACTGATCCAGAGAGCGGACATAAAAATGGCGATGGCTGCCATGTGGGTGATGGCAGGGTTACCCCCAAAGTCAGCGAACAGCAGAACCAAGCCGGCAAGGGTGAAAGCGAAAATTAAACCCGTTTTTTTCATCTCACGATCTTACATTGAGATGCGCTTTCCAGCTATTCTCCAGGTGCCCGTCAGCTTTTTGAGTAATAGGCGGGGCTATATTCGTGAACCGCTTCGATCATCGCCTCGGCATGTTCTGGCGGAATATCTGGTGTAATCCCATGACCGAGATTAAACACATGTCCTGAGGTGGCTTTGCCGTATTTTTCCAAGGTCAACTTAACCTGGCGCCGAATAACCTCTGGCTTTGCCTGAAGTGTTGCCGGATCAAGATTACCTTGTAAAGCAACGCGGTCACCAACCCTTTTCCGGGCCGCACCAATATCGGTTGTCCAGTCCAGTCCCAGCGCATCGTACCCGGTGTCAGCCATTGTTTCTAACCACTGACCACCACCCTTGGTAAAAAGTACTGCGGGAATGCGTTGTCCTTCATAATTAAGGTTCAATCCTTCACGGATACGCTGAGCGTACTGCAGTGAAAAGAGCTGGTAATCTTCAGGTGTTAAAACGCCTCCCCATGTATCAAACAGCATCACAGCCTGTGCGCCGGCTGCAATTTGAGCATTCAGGTAGAGGATTACTGAATCGGCGATTTTCCCCAGCAGGAGGTGCATCTGCTCTGGATCGTTGTACATCAATCCTTTGACCTTTCCAAAAGTTTTACTACTTCCGCCTTCAACCATGTAAGTTGCTAACGTCCACGGGCTACCAGAAAAACCAATCAAAGGAACGCGCCCATCCAGTGTTTTACGAATTAACCGAACCGCATCGGTCACATAAGAGAGCGAAAGTTCAGGGTCTGGAACAGGTAGATTGGCAATATCTTTGGGGCTTTGAATGGGGCGTTCAAACTTTGGCCCCTCTCC
>QNFJ01000155.1 GCA_003646305.1 Gammaproteobacteria bacterium
GTTGAAAAATATTGATTTACCAGCCGATCATGAAGAAAAAGATTAATGAAATTCAAAAAATGCTTAGCAGTTGTCTTTGCAAAGATCGCTTCTTGCTGGAGAAAAGGTTAAGGAAGCTGTCAGCAAATCATGATATAAATAACATTAAGTATGAGATATATCTAACTGAATTAAAAAAAGATATAGATATTTCTGTTTGCCGAGTTAAAAAGCGCTTAGCCACCATACCTCTGTTTGAATTCCCCGATCTTCCCATTAGCGGTAAAAAAGAAGAGATTGGAAAAGTCATATCTGACAATCAGGTCACCATTATTTGTGGTGAGACGGGGTCAGGTAAAACGACCCAGCTACCGAAAATTTGCCTTGCATTAGGACGAGGTGTGAAGGGGCTGATTGGCCACACGCAACCCAGGCGTCTCGCAGCGATTAGAGTTGCGGAGAGAATTGCAGAAGAGATTGGCCAACCTGTAGGTGAATCGATCAGTTATAAAATTCGTTTTCAGGCGGTTGAGCACCGTGATTCACTCATTAAATTAATGACAGATGGCATCCTGCTCGCTGAGGTTAAATCCGATCCCTATTTAAGCCATTACGATACGTTGATTCTGGATGAGGCGCATGAAAGAAGCCTTAATATCGATTTTCTTCTGGGCTATCTGAAATGGCTTTTGCCAAGGCGCCCCGACCTCAAGTTGATCATCACCTCTGCTACGATTGATCCTGACCGCTTTTCGCGTCATTTTAATAATGCGCCTGTGATTAATGTTTCAGGACGTAGTTATCCTGTTGAGATGCGTTATCGACCCGTTGAAGGGGAGCTGGGTGATGAGACCGACCGAGACCTTCAGCAGGCCATTATTGATGCGGCGGCAGAATTACACCGCGAGCGTGCGGGTGATATTCTGGTTTTTTTAAGTGGTGAACGCGAAATTCGCGAGACTGCTGAATCACTGCGAAAACACCATCCGCATGACTGCGAAATCTTGCCGCTTTATTCCCGACTGAGCGCAAAAGAACAAGCCAATGTCTTTCGCTCGCATTCTAAAACTCGTATTGTCCTGGCCACCAATGTGGCTGAAACCTCATTAACTGTACCGGGTATCCGGTGCGTAATCGATACGGGTGTTGCGCGGATTAGTCGCTATAACCACCGCAGTAAGCTACAACGTCTGCCAATCGAGAAAATCTCTCAGGCGAGTGCCAACCAGAGAAGTGGCCGTTGTGGGCGCGTAGCCGCCGGGATTTGCATTAGACTTTACTCTGAAGAGGACTTTGAACTGCGTCCGGAATTTACCGAGCCAGAGATTCACAGGACCAACCTTGCCTCAGTTATTTTGCAGATGAAGCTGTTGAATCTTGAGGAGATAGCACGCTTCCCATTTGTAGAACCGCCTGAAGATAAAATGATTCGTGCTGGAGTCAAAACATTGCAGGAGCTTGGGGCGCTGGATTTGGTACAAAAAATGACTTCCCTAGGTCGGCAATTGGTTCGATTCCCGCTTGATCCTCAGTTGGGACGGATGATACTGGCGGCTAAAGAGCTCAATAGCTTAACCGAAGTGCTGGTGATTGTTGCGGCGCTTTCAATCCAGGATCCACGAGAAAGACCACTTGAGTTTGCACAGGCTGCTGATGAAAAACAGAAACAGTTTCGTGATGAGCAGTCTGACTTTATTAGCTTCCTGAATTTGTGGAATTGTTTTCAAAAGGAGAAGCAACAGCTCACTAATAATAAGCTACGCCGTTTTTGTCGTGACCACTTTATCTCTTATCTGAGAATGCGTGAGTGGCAGGAGATTCACCAGCAGTTATTGAAAGTGGTTAAAGGGGATCTGGGTTTCAAGCCTAATAGCTCGGTGGCTGACTATGAGGCGATTCACCGTGCATTACTGTCTGGATTGATCACCCGTATCGGTTATAAACATGATCAATCTGAGTATCTTGGCGCCCGTAATATGAAGTTTTTTATTCATCCTGGTTCCGCACTTTTCAAGGCAAAACCGAAATGGATTATGGTTTCAGAGCAGGTCGAAACAACCCGGGTCTATGGCAGAAATGTGGCCGCCATACAACCAGAATGGATCGAAACGGCGGCTTCGCACCTGCTTAATCGACAACACTATGAACCGCACTGGTCAAAGCGAGCTGGGCAGGCAATGGTTTTTGAGCGATTAATTTTGTTTGGTTTAGTGCTCAATAAAGGACGGAAAGTCCCGCTTTACAAAATTGATCTGGTGGCTGCGCGTGAATTCTTTATCCGTTCAGCCCTCGTTGAGCGCGATTTTGACTGCCGTGCGGATTTCTTTAAACATAATGAGTCGCTTTTAGAACAGGCTGATTATGAGCAGCAGAAAGAACGACGTGTTGACCTCGTTGTCGATGATGAGTGGCTTTATCGCTTTTATGATGAGCGCATTCCAGCGTCCATTTATAGTGCTGTCGCCTTCAATCAATGGTTAAAGAAGCTGGAGAGCCAGAAACAGCTAATGCTCTCTCTGGAAGAGGTTACGCCAAAACCAGAGATCCAGATTGACACATCAAACTTTCCGGATCATTTCGATTGCGGGTCAGCACCGATAAAGCTCGAATACCGTTTTGAACCTGGCCATGATGATGATGGCGTGACAGCAATCATCCCCTTACCACAATTGAACCAGTTGACCCCCGAACCTTTTGAGTGGCTTGTGCCGGGTCTTATTCGAGAAAAAATGATTTTGCTGATTAAGGGATTGCCCAAATCGACACGTCGAAATTTTGTGCCGGTTCCCGATTATGTCGATCGTTGTCTGCCTGAATTAACGCAGTGGAAGGGCTCTCTTTATCGTGAGTTAGCTGAAAAACTAACCAAATTATCGGCTGTTACGGTACGGTCGGAAGATTGGCAGCCAGAAAAGTTGCCATTACATTTCAAAATGAATTTTCGTCTGCTCGATGAAAAAGGTGAAACCCTGAAAGTCTCCCGTGATTTAAGTGCGCTACAAAAGGCATTTGGTCAGGCTGCTGGTGAGCAATTTCAAACCACTCTACAAGCAAATGAGCAAAAAAGTGGCCTGTTTGATTGGGAGTTTGGCGACCTTCCTAAGCAAAAAAGTATGCTCAGTAATGGACATGAAATTATTGGCTATCCAGCGCTGATTGATGAGCAGGAATCGGTTGGTATGCGGTTGCTAGATTCCCAGAGCAATGCGGCAGCTGCTCACCATCAGGGATTGATCAGGCTTTTTCGTATCAAGCTAAAAAGGGAGCTAAAGCAGCTGGTACGCAACCTTTCGGTTGATGCGAGAGACGAACTTATTTATAGCCGCCTACTTGACCATCCATATAGAAAATTCCTAAAAGGGAATGGCCTCTATGATGATCTGCAACATTGTCTTGTTTCTGGCCTGTTTTTAAATAAAGAAATCCGCACGAAAGAGGCGTTTGATCAGGCTCTGGAAAATAATCTCAGTGATTTAAACAGCCGTGGTTATGAGATTGCGGAGCTGCTTTCAAAGATACTGTCCGATTATAAGTTGGCCGAGGAGAGACTGGCACACTGGAAAAACCGGCAACCAATCGGAAAAGATATTGAGCAGCAACTCGGGGCGCTTGTTTATTCAGGCTTTCTTCACCAGGTTCCGCTAGAGCAACTTAAACACTACCCACGCTATTTAAAGGCTGTCGTCATCCGGCTCGATAAAGTGACAGGTAACTTACAACGTGATAACCAAAGTTATGAGGTGATTGAGAAGTTTCAATCGCTGTTTTGGCAGGCTATGGATGATTCGCTAAGCAACCCGGAGGAAGATTCATTTAGATGGCAGCTTGAAGAGTTGCGTGTTTCCCTTTTTGCTCAGCCACTCAAAACCGCTTACCCCATCTCACCAAAACGGTTAGAAAAAGCCTGGAATAAAAGATCAGCTTAGCTCACTTATGTGAAGCTGATTTACCAAAATAGTCATGAATAGGCTATATTTATCAAACCCACAAAGGACAAACAGATAGTTTTGGCAAACAGGAATAAGTTCAATTACCGCGTCATTATCTTCTTCAGCATTATGTTGCTGCCGCTGCATGGTGCGGCGGATGTTTACAAACGCGTTGATGCGAGTGGCCGTATGTTCTATACCGATGAACCCAAAGGAGGGTATCAGTATAAGCTGATTTTGCGCACTCCAAAAAAATCTATCACCTTTCAAAGTATTCGAAATAATAAAAAATTATTTACTCCTATTATCAGTAAGATATCAAAAGAATTTAAACTTGATTCCTCACTTATTCACGCGCTGATTAGAACCGAATCAGCTTATAATCCCAATGCAATTTCAAAAAAAGGTGCAGTGGGTTTAATGCAGTTAATGCCCGGGACTGCAAAACGATATGGCGTCAGCGACCGTCGAAATCCAGCAGATAACATCAGAGGGGGAGTGCGGTATTTTCGGGATCTGATGAAGCAATTTAACTCTGATGTGAGGTTGGCTCTTGCAGCTTACAATGCCGGCGAGAATGCGGTTATTCGCTATGGAAATAAGATTCCACCTTATCCGGAAACGCAAAATTACGTCACCAAAGTGATGGCCTTTTATCAGTCATGAATCAATCAAACATTACACCAGAACAACTCGTTAAAGATTCCTTCGAACTTGTTTCTCTGCCTGAACTTTATTTCCAGGTGGACGAAATGATCGGGGATCCACGCTTCACCGCTGATGATATCGGAGAGCTCATTATTTCTGACCCAGCAATGACAGCGAAGCTATTGAAGTTGGTTAACAGCGCCTTTTATGGCTTTCCAGCAAAAATAGAGACATTGACGCGAGCCATTACGATTGTTGGAATGGATGAGTTAAGGTCTCTTATTCTGGGTTCTTCCGCAATTTATGAATTCAGCAAAATTCCAAATGATCTACTGGATATGGGCGATTTTTGGATGCATTCTATTCATTGCGGTATTCTTGCGAAATTGCTCGCTAAAAAAGGACATGTTTTGCATGCGGAGCGTCTTTTTATTGCTGGGTTACTGCACGAGTTAGGCTCGCTACTTATCTACAATAAACTTCCAGATCAATCTCGCGAAATACTTTCTGCAGCAAATGGTGACAGGCGGTTGATTCCTGGTTTGGAGAAAGAGTTGTTAGGCTTCACTCACGCTGATGTAACGGCCGCTATTTTAGATAAATGGGCGCTTTCCCCCATCCTGGTAGAGTCGACTAAATTCCACCTTGAACCTGAGCAGGCAATAGAATCTCTTTTGGAAACGCATCTGGTTTATCTTGCCAACCTCCTATGCGGTGTGGAGGAGAATGGAGACTCAATACAGGGTGCGCTTGCGGAAATTAGTAGTGAAACCTGGTCTCTTACCGGTTTGTCGGAGGCAGATGTCTTAGCCGTTATGGAGGAGGCGCCAGAACAGTTAACTCAGCTGTTTGGGTTTATGGTCA
>QNFJ01000156.1 GCA_003646305.1 Gammaproteobacteria bacterium
CCATTGGTTCCTTCGTAGATGCAGAAAATTTTTGCATCACGCATATTCTGCTCCATACCTGATTCGCGAATATAACCCGCACCACCCAGTACCTGCACACCAAGACTAGCCACTTCACAGCCCACATCGGTAGCAAAAGCCTTACAAATGGGGATCATCAAATCGACCTGTTTAGCAGCCACTTTTCTAACCGCTTCATCAGGATGTGCTCTGGAAAGGTCAAACTGTTTGGCCGTATCGTAGGCCACCATTCGTGAGCCTTCTGTTAGGGCTTTCATGGTCATAATCATACGACGAACATCGGGGTGATCCACGATCATTGCACCACCGTTGATGGCTTTTCCCTGTTTACGCTCTTTTGCATATTCGATCGCACCCTGAGTTGCCCGTTCTGCAACGCCCATTCCCTGAAGGCCAACCATCAAACGTGCTGAATTCATCATCGTGAACATGTAACGCAACCCTTCATTGAGGTTGCCAACCAGATAACCGGTCGCATTTTCAAAGCTCATCACACAAGTACATGAACCATGAATACCCATTTTGTGTTCGATACTTGCACAGACCGCTGGATTTCTTTCACCTAAGCTACCATCACCGTTAACCAAAAATTTAGGCACTACAAACAGGCTAATCCCTTTAACACCTGCTGGTGCATCTGGGAGTCTTGCCAAGACTAAATGGATAATATTATCGGTAAAGTCATGATCACCTGCGGTGATAAAGATCTTCGTTCCCTCGATAGCGTAGCTACCATCACCGTTATCAGCTGCTTTGGTTCTCACCTGACTGAGATCACTACCTGCCTGAGGCTCGGTCAGACACATGGTCCCTGTCCATTCACCTGTTGTCAGTTTTTCAAGGTAAATTGTTTTTAGTTCATTGCTGCCATGTTCTAGCAATGCTTCATAGGCACCATTAGTCAGTCCAGGGTAAAGAGAGAAAGCATCATTACCCCCACTCAGCATTTCAGAAACGGCTGTTGCCAAAGTGAACGGTAATCCTTGCCCACCAAAATCAATTGATTTATCAAGTGCTGTCCAGCCACTTTCTGCATAGAGCTGGTAAGCTTCTTTAAAGCCTGAAGGGGGTGTGACTACGCCATTATCAAACTTACAGCCTTCCTCATCACCTGTCTCATTTAGCGGTGCGATGGTATTTTCGATGATTTTTGCTGCCTCATCGATCACACCTTGAACAATATCCGGAGTCGCATCTTCAAAGCCTGGTAGTCCTGCTAATTCAGCAACATTAACCACTTCATCCAGTACAAACATCATGTCCCGTTGGCGCTTTATATTCTGGCACTTTTCTCTCCTAAGTTTTAATTAACCGGACTTATCCGGGAAAAAATTTTTAACTTGCTAACTCTTTATGAAAACGGTCAACAGCCTCTTTAATCAATCGGTACCCCTCAACCAATCGAACCGATGGCCTACCCAAAAAGGCTTCTGAAATCGGTATAACCCTGCCATTCAAAACTGCCGAGACCGAACTTAACAGCGGGTTTTCAGTTACAACTGACGCACGATATTTTTCTGCTTTAACACCACACCATGACATCACGATAATATCTGGATTGAGCGCTGCAAACCACTCAAACTCAAGCGGGCTACTGGTTGTCTCTTCAGACTCTAGTAGATTACGTCCACCTGCTAATTCGATTAGATCGTGCACCCAACTTTTCTTCCCTGCAATAATCACTGGTTTTGGCCACCACTGGATAGCGATTGAGGGTCTTTTTCCTGCTCTACCCCCAACCGGTTTAATCTGCTCACGCATCTCTGTAACCAAGTTCAAACCGCGTTCTGCCACCCCCAACCGTTCGGCAATATCGATGATGTCATCATAAACGGCTTCAATCGTTTCGGGTGCTGATGCGCGATAAGTTAACCCTGCTTTTTGCAGCGATTCCAGCACATTCTCGTGACCCGGTACCGTAAGCGATGCCAATACCAAATCGGGTTTTAAACTCACTATTTTTTCGGCATCAACCTGAAGGTCGGGGCCAACTCTTGGCAATTTAGAAACAACTGCTTCCGGGTAATCAGAATGATCATCGACGCCGACCAGAAACTGTTCGCACCCAAGGGCGCAAACAATTTCTGTATTGGAGCAGGTCGTTGAAACAATTCTCATCATGAACAAAGAGCTCTTAAAAACGTCATGAGCGTAATAGTTTTTTACATATTGCGGCGATACTGCCCCCCAACTTCAAAGAAGGTATCGGTAATCTGCCCAAGAGAACAATGTTGAACCGCATCCATCAATACCGCGAAGATATTTTCATTATTTTGAGCGGCCAGTTTGAGCTTCTCAAGATAAATTCCACTTTGATCACCGTGACGTGAATGGAAGTCATTCAAGCGGCTTAGCTGACTCTGTTTTTCCTCTTCTGTAGAACGGGCCAACTCGATTGTTTTTGCCTCTCCATCATCATTCGGATTTTCAAAAGTATTCACACCGATAATGGGGAGATCACCGGTATGCTTGAGCATCTCATAATTGAGCGACTCATCCTGAATTTTACCGCGCTGATAACCGGTCTCCATTGAGCCCAATACTCCACCACGCTCGGACATACGATCAAACTCTTGTAGAACCGCCTCTTCAACCAGGTTAGTCAGCTCTTCAACAATGAATGAACCTTGTAAAGAGTTTTCATTCTTGGTCAGACCGTATTCTTTATTGATGATGAGCTGGATTGCCATCGCACGGCGAACAGACTCTTCAGTCGGTGTGGTGATCGCTTCATCATAGGCATTGGTATGCAGGCTATTACAGTTATCGTTGATCGCAATCAGTGCCTGCAGTGTTGTACGGATATCATTGAAATCCATCTCCTGCGCATGAAGTGAGCGACCCGAAGTCTGAATATGATATTTCAGTTTTTGGCCTCGTTCATTAGCACCATATTTAAAGCGCATTGCGGTAGCCCATATACGGCGTGCAACACGTCCCATCACAGTGTATTCAGGATCCATACCGTTCGAGAAGAAGAATGACAGATTCGCAGCAAAATCATCAATATCCATTCCACGAGACAGATAGGTTTCAACATAGGTAAAACCATTTGCCAGCGTGAAAGCCAGCTGCGAAATGGGGTTCGCACCCGCTTCAGCGATATGATAACCGGAGATTGAAACCGAGTAGAAGTTCCGAACCTTTTTATGAACAAAGTATTCCTGGATGTCACCCATCAATTTCAAGCTAAATTCAGTCGAGAAGATACAGGTATTCTGCCCTTGATCTTCTTTCAGAATGTCGGCCTGTACCGTTCCACGAACATTTTCCAGTGCCCAATCCCTGATTTTTGACATCTCATCTTCGGTGGGTCTTCTATTGTTCTCTTTCTCGAATTTCGCATACTGCTCATCAATCGCAGCATTTAGGAAGAAAGCTAAAATAGTTGGTGCTGGGCCGTTAATGGTTAACGAAACGGAAGTTGATGGTGCACACAACTCAAAGCCATCAAACAGCACTTTCATATCATCAAGTGTCGCAATGGAGACCCCTGAATTGCCGATCTTTCCATAAATATCCGGGCGCTCACCTGGATCATTACCGTACAGCGTCACCGAATCAAACGCTGTTGAAAGACGTGTTGCTTCGGAGTTTTTAGAAAGGTATTTAAAGCGGCGATTAGAACGGAACGCATCCCCTTCACCCGCAAACATACGCGCAGGATCTTCACCTTCGCGTTTAAAGGCAAATACACCGGCTGTAAAGGGGAAGCTTCCTGGCACATTCTCTTCTAGCAGCCAGCGTAAAATCTCACCATCTTCCTCGTAGCGAGGCAGTGAAACTTTAGGAATCCGTGTATCAGAAAGTGAGCGGCTTGTTATCTTGGTGCGCAGCTCTCTACCTCGAATATTAACCACATATTCATCACCCGAATAGGCCTCTTTAAGCTGCGGCCACATCTCGATCAACTTTCTACAACGTGAATCGAACTTCTCGTCCCTTTTCTCAATCAAGCTATCCAGGCTGTCGCCATTTTGGCCAGATTTTTCGAGCATTTTTTTGGATTCAATCAACTGCTGCCGCTCACGCGCAATTTTCACCTGCACAGCTGAAGTTTTATGATAATTTCTAACGGCTTCCGAAATTTCAGCCAGGTAACGCTGCCGCTCTGGTGCGACAATCACCGTCCGCGTAGTCGAGAATTTTGTCTCTGCGGGCGCGAAGAAATTGCCCTTCCAGCTGGTCAGCCCTTTTTCTTTAAAAGCAGCGACCAGTCCCTGATAAAGTGCCGTCACACCATCATCATTGAATTTAGAGGCAATCGTTCCATAGACCGGCAACGTTTCAGAATCGACCGTAAACAATTCATGATTACGCTGATACTGTTTACGCACATCGCGCAGTGCATCCTGCCCGCCTTTTCTATCAAATTTGTTAATGACAACTAAGTCAGCAAAGTCGAGCATATCAATTTTCTCAAGTTGACTTGCTGCACCAAACTCAGGGGTCATCACATACATTGAGGCGTTAACGTAAGGAATAATTCCCGCATCACCCTGCCCAATACCCGGCGTCTCAACAATAATCAGATCAAAATTGGAGACTTTGCAAAGATTAACAATAGAGGTCAAAGAGGCGGGCACTTCACCCGAAGTTCCACGTGTCGCAATTGAGCGGAAATAGACGTTAGGAACATTCAACGAATTCATGCGGATACGGTCGCCCAACAGTGCCCCACCTGTTTTACGCTTGGTTGGATCGATCGCGATAATCGCAATCTTCAACTCATTTAAATCCAGGTTAAAGCGGCGAATCAGCTCATCAGTCAAAGAAGACTTACCCGCACCACCCGTTCCGGTAATACCCAATACAGGAGTTTTAGCGAATTTATCAGCTTCTTTCGCCAGGCTTTTAAGCCGTGTATCAGCAATTTTTCCTTCATCTAAAGCGGTGATCAGGCGCGAAAGCTCTCTATAACCACCTTCTTCTAATCCACTGTTTTTCTTTGGAATATCTTTCTTTGAAAGGTCAAAATCTGTGCGCTCGACCATATCATCAATAATGCCCTGTAGCTGCATTTTTTGACCATCTTCTGGAGTGTAGATACGGGTGACACCGTAGGCTTCAAGTTCCGCAATCTCTTCGGGTACGATTACACCACCACCGCCACCAAACAATTTAATATGCGGTGCGCCTCGCTCTTTCAACAGGTCGATCATGAATTTGAAGTATTCAACATGGCCACCCTGGTAGGAACTGATGGCAATACCCTGCACATCTTCCTGAATAGCCGCATTCACAATCTCTTCTACAGAGCGATTATGGCCTAGGTGAATCACCTCTACGCCGGTTGACTGTAAAATCCGGCGCATAATATTGATCGCCGCATCGTGGCCATCGAACAGACTTGCTGCGGTGACAAA
>QNFJ01000157.1 GCA_003646305.1 Gammaproteobacteria bacterium
AACCCCACCACTTGTGACCAGAAAACCAAGACCGGTTCGGTGATGAGGGAGATGGGCTATGAGGTTTATGATATGGAACTGCCTCCGGTTAAAGAGTCGGAAGAGGGGCGTGAATATTGGCGTCGTTCAGTGCGTAAATTTACCAAAAACCTGAAAAATATTACCGGACAAAAAGTCACCCGCAAAAAGCTCAAAGAAACCATTGGTAAAGTGGCTAAGGCACAGCACAGCTACCACCGTATTCAACAGCTTAGAAAAACGGTACCGGCTCCAGTGCTGGGTAAAGATATTTTTCTGGCAACCAATGCTTTTTTCTTTGATGACTTAGAGCGCTGGACGGTAGCAATGGATCGTTTGGGTGATGAGATAGAAGAGCGTGTTGCCAATAAGCACAACGCGGCAGGTGCGCGCACACCTCGAATTGTCTTTACCGGTTCACCGCCTATTTTTCCTAACCTAAAAATCCCACTAATGATTGAACTGGCGGATGCGGTGATTGTGGCCGATGAAACTTGCTCATCGAATCGGCTTTTGAATGACATGGTTTCGGTAGATGAATGGTTTTTATATGACATGGTCGATGCCATTGCCGACCGCTACCTTAAGTCTTGCACCTGCCCAGTTTTCACCCTCAATGATGATCGACAAAGACGGCTGGTTGAGCTTTGTAAAATGTACAGTGCGGATGGTGTTGTTTATCAGGCATTTGCCGGTTGCCAAGTGTATGAACTTGAGCAACGAAGCATTGCAAAAATATTAGAAGAAAATGGCATTCCAATGCTTTATATCGAGACTGATTATAGTCCCAGCCAGTCTGGGCAATTATCGACCCGAATAGAGGCATTTGTGGAATCCCTTAAAGCTCGGAAAAGGAGACGTGCATGAATTATTACGCAGGAATTGATATTGGCTCAACGGCCATCAAGTTGGTTGTGATTGATGAAGAACAGAACCTGTTAGGGTCCAAAGTGGCCGCAACGGGCGCATTGGTTGAAAAGAACAGTATGGAGGCTTATCGCCAGCTGCTTACCGAAGTGGGTCTAAAGGAGAGTGATATCTCATATCTAACCACCACCGGTTATGGTCGTAAGTTAATCCAGTCAGCCGATGAGACGATTAGTGAAATTACCGCTAATGCTCTTGGCGCACGAAAAATGGGTGAGGAGTTTGGTGTTGTTCGAACCATTATCAATATTGGTGGGCAAGATACCAAAGCGATTAGCCTCGATGAGCATGGAACGGTGGTGAATTTTGCCATGAATGATCGTTGTGCAGCGGGAACAGGCCGCTTCCTTGATATGGCAGCGCGAAACCTAGAGATTTCAGTTGAGCAGTTGGGAGAGTTTCATTTTAACGCAAAAGGAACACCCGCAGCGGTTAATGCCACCTGTGCTGTCTTTGCAGAGTCTGAAATTATTGGCTTGTTAGGAGGTGGTCACTCACGTGAAGAGATTGTTGCCGGGGTTCATTTTTCGATTGCTAAACGAACCATCCGTCTGACCAAAAGAGTGGGGATTAATGATGTGCTCTATTTTGATGGTGGCCCTGCTTTGAATAAAGGGCTGGTTGCCGCTATTGAGGATGAGTTGGGGAAAACGCTGGCAATCCCTAAAAACCCTCAGGTGACGACGGCTTTTGGTGCAGCCCTTCAAGGACAGGAAGTGCATCTTTTTGAGCTGTCAGAAGAGAGAGAGCAGGCCTGATGGCAACGGAAACATTGCCTTTATCTTATGTGTTTTTATTGGGTGTGGTGTTTGGCATCGGGCCTTGCACTATGACCTGCCTACCTTATTTGGGACCTATCTTCCTGTCACAAAGTGGTGGTGTGAAATCCTCTTGGAAAATTGTTGTTCCTTTTTCATTGGGTCGTTTGATCAGTTATAGCAGCCTGGGTTTGGTGGCTGGTTATCTAGGGCAAACGCTCCGCAGTTCCTTGAAAACACCGATAATTGGGTGGGTTTTGGGGGCAGCAACCATTTGTGTCGGGCTTTATATATTATGGACAACAATTAATAAGCACAAAGCAAAGGGGCGTTGTGGAAACCACGGTGGACTGAATAGCCAATCGAGGCTTAGTAAAGTGATGCCTAGCGGTCTTTTCTTCATGGGTATGGGAATGGCATTAACACCCTGTTCACCATTGAGCACAGTGTTATTGGTGTCAGCTGCATCAGCCAGTGCTTTGACGGGATTTTCTTTGGGCTTTTCATTCGGAATTGGCGCTGTTATGGTGCCTGCACTGATCTTTGGATTAGGGATGGCCTACTTCGGACAGCGCATTCGAGAGATATTGGCAAAATCGCGCAAGACATTAGAGTTGGCGAGTGGCTGCATTTTGATTGTTATGGGGCTTGGAACAATTCTCGCGTAATAAAAATTAATCATCATGGCCTTTAAGGGTTATGAGTTGTTGCTTGCAGGGGTAGGATGATAATTCGCAATGGCATTTTAGTTGCCTTTTTTCTGCTGTTATCGGGTTGCAGTCTATTTAAAGGTCGTTCGGAACCGGTTGTCTTAACTAAAACACCGGAAAGCTGGTCAACTAGAGAAGCTAAAAGCCGACCGATAACTTTTTGGCTGGATGAGTTTAGGCAGCCCAGATTGCTTGCTCTAATCGAAGAGGCATTTGAGAAAAACCCCAATCTTCTTTCGCAAGCTGCAGCAGTGCAACTGGCACAGGTTCAGGCGCGCCTAGCGGGCGCTGATCGTTGGCCTGAGTTGTCTGCGGGGCTTGGCTCGTCGAGAAGCAAAAGAAGTGGCAGCAGTGGTTTCTCACTATCATCAGTTTATAGCACCTCCTATGATTTCTCACTAGATCTTAGCTGGGAGGTTGATTTATGGGGGCGGCTTGGAAATGGCCTTCAAGCAGCCTTATATGAGGAAGAGGCTGCACAAGCTGATTTTGAAGCGGCACGTCTTTCTTTGGCTGCAAATATAATTAAAACTGTTTTTGATGGTATTGAGGCGCGTGAGCAGCTAAAGCTATCTCGGGAGACTGTTGAGAACTTTAAAAATAGCTTACAGATTGTCGAGAACGGATATGGTTATGGTTTATATCGTGCACTAGATGTAAGGCTTTCCCGCTCAAACCTGTTGAGGGCAGTGAGTCAGTTGCAGAGCTACCGGATCGCCGCGGACCAGACTGTTCGCTCGCTAGAAGTTTTGCTTGGGCGCTACCCCGGTGCGAAATTGAAATTACCCGATCTTCTGCCCACATTGAACCACTCTGTTTCTGCTGGGATTCCAGTCAATCTGTTACAAAGACGGCCTGATATTATTGCCGCTCAAGGGCGTTTTAAGGCGTTAGATCAGAGGTATATTGAAGCAAAGAAAAGCTATTTACCCTCGATTCGGTTGGCCGGAAGTGGCGGGGTATCAAGCCGAGAGCTGAATGATTTTATCAGTGCGGATCAACTCATCTGGAATTTCACCAGTGGTCTTGTACAGCCACTTTTTCAGGGTGGCCGTCTGGATGCATTTCGTGATGAGGCAGCAATTCTCTGGCAACAATCTGAATATGACTATAGACAGACCGTTTTATTTGCGTTTCAAGAGGTCGAAACGCTGCTCTCTGCAGAGAAAATACTCAAAGAGCAAGAAGCGGCTTTAACTAAGACGGCGTATGAAGCGCACGAGGCAGAGCTGCTCGCTAGCGAAGATTATGTTTCTGGTCTAACGGATATAAACACTTTGTTGCAGACACAACGAGAGGCTTTTGATGCGGAGAGTGGTTTGTTGGTGATTCGTAAGAGTCGCTTACAGAACAGAGTTAACCTGTACCTTGCTTTGGGTGGCCCAATTGCAGCCAATAGCGCTAAACCAGATCAACAAAAATAGAAATGAGCTCACATATAAAAAAAATTGTTTTACCGTTTATCGTCATTGCTGTTTCTGTTGCGATCGCTTTTGTGATTTCTAATAGCAAGCCGGAAGTTAAGAAACGGCCTCATCATAAAAAAGTGCTAACGGTCGAGACTATCACTTTAAAGCCACAAAACTGGATGGCGACCATCAAAACACAGGGAACGGTTGAAGCACGTACTACGTCAACGCTCACCTCTCGCGTTTCCGGAGAAGTGGTATGGGTTTCTGATGAATTAAGGCCAGGTGGTTTTTTTGAAAAAGGAGATCAATTACTCAAAATTGAATCGATTGATTATGAACTGGCGATTAAATCGGCAGAAGCAGAATTGGCCGAAGCACGGTTTGTTCACCAGGAAGAGACGGCTCAATCAGCACAGGCACTATTAAACTGGAAACGGTTAGGACGAAAGGAGGAACCGAGCGAACTCGTACTGCGTAAACCGCAGTTAGCCAAAGCAAGAGCAGTGGTCGATTCAGCAAAGGCCAAATTGCAAAGGGCAAAGCTTGATTTGAAACGGACAGTGATACGTGCCCCTTATGCTGGAAGAGTGATGGAACAATATGTTGATGTAGGGCGGTTTGTCTCGTCTGGAAAAGAGCTGGTTAAACTTTTTGCTATTGATCGGGTTGAGGTTCGTTTACCGCTAAGTGAAAAACAGAGAGAGCAGCTCGATTTGCCCCGTTTCTATCGAGGTGAATCGCTCAAAACAGCAAAGAAGAATTTGCCAATTATGATTAAAGCGCAAATTGGCGGGGTCACTCATCAATGGCAAGCTAATTTTAGCCGAGTAGAAGGGGTGATGAGCCGCGAAACGCGACAGCAGTACATTGTTGCTGAAATTGAAAATCCTTATCAGCGAACTGAATTGGACAGACCACCACTAGAGGTTGGGCAGTTTGTACAGGCAGAGTTCAATGGACGACAAAACAGCGGCCTTTTTATCATCCCAAGATCGGCTGTGCATGGCGAGAATGAGGTGATGATCGTTGACGAGGAAAGTAGACTGCAACGTCGCACGGTTGAGCTGTTAGGTGAGGAGGGTAACTCGGTGGTTATTCGCAAGGGACTAAGATCTGGTGACAGGCTTTGCACCAGTTATGTTCCTTTTGTTGCTAATAATACCGTGGTGCAGATCGCTTCAGAAAAGCGAACAGGAGGACCGATCCCTAAAAGCAAAGGCGAGGAAAAGACGGGTGGTTGGAAAGGGAAAAAGAATAGACCATCAGAAGTTCAGGGAGTATCACGGTGAACAAGGGACTGATCGGTTGGTTTGTTGAAAACAAAGTTGCTGCTAACCTGTTGATGATTACGATCCTGTTTTCAGGCTTGTACGCAATGAATCATGTTCCGGTTGAATCTTCTCCACAGTACGAACGGAAGCGGCTGTTTGTAAAAACCAGTTATCCAGGATCAACCCCGACTGATATGGAAGAGTCGGTGACTAGCCGTATTGAAGAGGCTATTTTTGATTTGCCTGGTATTACCGACCTTCAC
>QNFJ01000158.1 GCA_003646305.1 Gammaproteobacteria bacterium
CCACCCTCGCCTGTTGTAAGCGTTTTGGTGCCATGAAATGAGAATGCACCAAACTTGCCCATCGAACCAGCGCGTTTGCCATGGTAGATAGAACCAATCGCTTCGGCAGCATCCTCAATAACTGGGATTCCATATTTTTCACCAATGGCAAGAAGTTTATCCATCTCACAAAGGTTACCGTACAAATGGACAGCAATAATTGCCTTGGTGCGAGGGGTAATCGCCTGTTCGACTAACTCCGGGGCAAGACACCAGGAATCGGCAAGAATATCGACAAAGATCGGTTTCGCTCCCAAGTGAACTATCGGTGAGGCCGTAGCAATCCAATTGGTGTCGGCCATAATTACCTCATCACCTGGCCCAATATTCAGCGCGGCCATGCCCATATGCAATGCGCCCGTGCAGCTTGATGTGGCAATTGCGTATTTGACACCCAAGTGTGCTTTGAATGCCTCTTCAAAACGGTTGATGTACTCGTAACATTTTTCTCCCCAACCATTAGCCGCCGCATCGGTTGCATAGCTAATCTCTAGCTCAGTTATCGATGGTTTAGTGTAGTGGATACGTGGCTTCATACGATCTCCAGTTGCGGCACCACCGTAACGAATTTCGTACCAAGCTCAGCCAATCGAGCGTTTTGCTGTTTAACCTCGGCGGCTATATTCCAGGGCAAGATTAGCAAATAGTCGGGACGCTGTTCGAGAAGCACTGCTGGCGCAAGGATTGGGATATGGCTGCCTGGCATGAACTTGCCTTGTTTAGAAGCGGCGGCATCACAAACAAAAGGTAGCAGGTCAGGCTTTACCCCAGCATAATTCAGGAGTGTGTTTCCCTTGGCAGCTGCGCCGTAAGCAGCCACGGTCTTGCCCGTACGCTTTTGTTCTATCAGGAATGTCAAAAGATCGTCCTTGATCCGATCCGCCTTGGCCTGAAACTGCTGATACACTACCAGTGTTTGCAGACCCTGCTTCGCTTCTTCAGCCAGCATCGCATTGACGGCGGGTAAAACTTGGCGTGTTTCTTCGATATGACCACCAAAAACCCGCAAGCTACCACCATGGGTAGACAATTCTTCGACATTCCATACACGCAAACCAGCTTTTCTGAAGATGCGCTCGACAGTGTAAAGTGACAGGTAGGAAAAGTGCTCGTGATAAATGGTGTCAAACTGAGTGTGCTCAAGCAGCCTCATCAGGTGAGGGAATTCCAGCGTGATTGTTCCACTGGGTTTGAGCGCAGATTTCATGCCTCGGGTAAAATCGTTGATGTCTGGAACATGGGCATAAACGTTGTTACCAGCAATGAGATCGGCCTGTTTACCTGTGGCAGAAAGCTGTAGGCCAAGTTGCTCACCAAAGAATTCTCGCATGACAGGAATATCAAGCTTTTCGGCAGCAGCCGCAGTACTGTCCGTAGGTTCTATGCCAAGACAGGGAATACCCGCTGCTACGAAATTTTTAAGAAGATAACCATCGTTGGAAGCAATCTCAATAACCAAGCTGTCACCAGTGAGTCCCAGCTCTTCAGTCATTTTTTCTGCATATCTGGCCGCATGCGACAGCCAACCGCTTGAAGTACTGGAAAAATAAGCGTAGTCGGAACTGAACAGTTCGTCAGCCTGAGCGTAATCCTCAGTCTGCACCAGCCAGCACTGTGTACAGACCAGCACTCGCAATGGAAAATATTTCTCTGGTGCATGCAATGTTTCTGCAGTGAGATAAGCGTTGGAAGGAGGAGCTGCCCCCAAATCCACCAATGGCACGGTTAACTCTGCCTGGCAATGACGACACTTCATACGATGATTCCCTGAAAATTCTGTTCAATCAGTTTATGGTTGCGATCTCTTTCCGAAATTTCGGAGGTAGCAAGTGGCCAACCAATATCGAGCTTTGGGTCGGCAACATTTAACGCACCCTCTGATTCCGGACAATAAGGTGCTGTGTGCAGATAAAGCAGTTCGCAATCTTCAGTCATTGCCTGAAACCCATGTGCAAAACCTTCCGGAATAAGCAAGCTCTTACGGTTGGAGTCGGATAGGACTTCTCCATACCATTGCAGAAAGGTAGCCGATCCTTTCCGAAGATCCACTGCCACATCCCATATCTCACCTTTCAAACAACTCACGAGTTTTGTTTCGGCATGCGGTGAATGCTGAAAATGCAGACCACGAACTGCGCCTTTTCTATGTGTAAGCGTCTGGTTGATTTGGGCTATTGGTTTATTTATACCCGCTCCGGCGAATGCCTCAGCGCAATAGAATCGCGACAAGAAACCACGCTGATCTTCTATCGCCTTTCGCTGTACCAACATCAATCCGGTTAGGGGAGTCGAAATAAAATCGAAGCGCGACATGACTAATCGTTTTGCCTTAAAGATTGGTAGTTGGTTATTTGCGCCAATGTAACTGAGCGCATATCGTCGTCTTTACGCCATGCATCATGCCAGCCAAGCGTTTCGCGCAAGGCTGTTTCGAGTCGGAAGCGTGGCTGCCAACTCAAGCGATCATGTGCTTTGCTACTATCCAGTTTGAGATAGTGTGCTTCGTGCGGCTGTGGTTTTTCATCGCATTTCCAACTTACGTTACTACGTATTTCCGACAATCGTTCGACTATCCATTGTACAGAACGCGCATCTTCATCTACAGGGCCAAAATTCCAAGCCTCCGCAAAGGCTGCGCCCTCAACATGGAGCTTTTCGGCCAACATCAAATAACCCGATAGCGGCTCTAGTACATGTTGCCAAGGTCGCGTAGATTGTGGCGAACGAATCATCAATGTTTCTTCTGCATCCATCGCACAGAGAAAATCAGGAATAAGCCGATCTGCTGCCCAGTCACCACCCCCAATCACATTGCCAGCCCGAGCACTCGCCAATGAGACACCGCTAGATTCCAGGAACGAGCGCCGATATGCAGCGGTCACCAGCTCGGCACAACCTTTGCTGCTCGGATACGGATCGAAACCACCCATCGCTTCACTCTCGCGGTAGCCCCATACCCATTCACGGTTGTCATAACATTTATCTGTAGTGACATTCACCACAGCTTTTACGCTAGGCGTGGCACGTATTGCCTCAAGTAAATGCACCACACCCATCACATTTACCGCATAAGTTTCCACAGGTTGCTCGTATGAATAGCGCACTAGCGGCTGAGCGGCAAGATGGAAGACTATTTCAGGGTTTGCTGCCCGCATCGCATGACGAAGTTTGTCCGCATCGCGGATGTCGGCAATTTCACTGCTCGCCATGCATTTTTCGACTTCAGCTACTGAAAAAAGATTAGGCTCAGACGGTGGGTTTAATGCGTAACCATGAACTTCTGCACCCATATCTTGCAACCATAATGACAGCCAGCCACCTTTAAATCCGGTATGTCCGGTTAAAAATACGCGCCTACCACGCCAGAAATCTGGATTCACTTCCACGTCTTCCAGAGAGCCTTACCGCTAACCCAAAGCTCTTCAAGATGATTTTTATCACGCAACGTGTCCATTGGCTGCCAAAAACCATCGTGCTCAAAGGCCATCAATTCACCTTGTTCCGCAAGCTGACTGAGAGGGTCACCTTCCCAGGAGGTCATGTCATCTGCAATGAGTTCCAGACAATCCGCCGACAGCACAAAAAAACCACCATTAATCCAGCCTCCATCTCCTTGTGGTTTTTCAATAAAGCCGCGTACTGCCGCGCCTTCCATGCTCAACGCACCGTAACGACCTGGCGGCTGAACCGCTGTAACTGTTGCACGTTTTCTATGATTATTGTGGAAATCAATCAGTGCTCCAATATCTATATCTGCCACGCCATCACCGTAGGTGAAACAGAATGCCTCTTCGTCCTTCAAATAACTTGCAACACGCTTTAAGCGGCCACCCGTAAGTGTATTTTCTCCTGTATCAACCAATGTCACGCGCCACGGCTCGGCATTGCGTTGGAGCACTTCCATTTTATTGTTTTCCATATCAAACGTTACGTCAGACATATGCAAAAAATAGTTAGCAAAATATTCTTTGATAATGTATCCCTTGTAGCCGCAGCAGATCACAAAATCATTCACGCCATAAGCTGAATAGATTTTCATGATGTGCCAGAGAATTGGCATGCCTCCGATTTCCACCATAGGTTTGGGACGAACGGATGTTTCTTCGCTAATTCTCGTCCCCAACCCTCCTGCAAGGATAACTGCTTTCATTTCAACCTCTACTCACGAATTTTTGACAAACCAGCGCATACCTATTTCCAGCTGAATTATCCCGCATAAACTGATCCTTGTCGGCACTCCTTTCCTGCCTGAATTCCCAATACTCCATCTTCAAGAAACTCACTCTCACAATAGTTAATTTTGACATACTAGCTAACCTACGAGCAACTGGATCTCATGCCATCAAAACAGCTAAATGCTCCAGCAATTTTCTTTTTTGTCCGTTCGTTTCATTTTTGAGTCGTTTTATTACCATTTCCAGCACTTGGCTTAAAGAGCTCTCACACTCATCATAAAGCTGGTTGGCTGTTTTGTTTGTCAATTCACAACTATTAACTCCCAAACGAATCAAATACTTTCTTGTCCTCCACTTCTTGCTCCCCAGCAGGGTTAAAGCTGAAACATCATCTGCAATATAGGCCGTGGTGCTGACAACGTCAGAAGCTGGTGCTAGCCGAATATGCTCAACATCTTCATAAATCAGACCGAAGTTCTTTAGATGCGCATCGCCATTCTGCAATCTATTATTTAACACAACCATCTTGAAAAACTGTTGCAATGAGCTGTTTTTATAACCCGCCGCACTAAATAGCTTGATACTTTTTGCCACTTGCTCATAGCTACCTACATACTTGTCATCCCGCTGTTTTGCCTGCCTCGATCGATTCGGGCATCAAATCAGAGGCATGCACCTTATCTGCTCCTGGGAACTTAGCCAAGTGACGGGTCAATCGACCATATCCCGATGCGAATTCAAGAAAAGAGTCACAACTAGTTAGATGGTACTCAAGCTTTTCCAACACAACCATTAACTCATACATCGTACGCCAACCATCGGCGAAATAATCTCTTAACGGATTAGTGCTTGTCGGGTGTTCATAAACAAACCTAAAAATCTCATCATTTGGGTGAATTTCACAATTTACACCTATCCATGGCTCAAAGGAATCCTTCCCTTTCTCTCTCTCATTAAGGTTGTGATTTTCCAACAAACTATCTAATTCTTTATTTCTTTTCACTATTACCAAACCTCTTCATACTTCATTTTATGGCGTATAACATGCAAATTATGTTGCTGTAAATAACTACAACCTTTGAACTGGCAAGCGACTACTGATCACCTAACGAACGAGCCTAGTCACGCGA
>QNFJ01000159.1 GCA_003646305.1 Gammaproteobacteria bacterium
CTATTTTTTCTTACGAATATCTCTCACGACATATAAGTTATCGGCATCTCGTTTTATCTCAAACAAGTCTATTGCTTTAAATAAGTTGCTTAAATTGCTAAACCCATAGTTCCTGCAGTCAAAAGATGTTTTGTTTGAAATATGTGAGCCAATGGGTCCGAGTGCAGCCCACCCATCACCATCTTCTATTGCATCTACCGCCTGCCGAAGAAGGTTAATAAGTTTTGTGTCTGACTTGATGTTTTTGGGTTTTTTAGAGTTGCTGCTGCTGTTTTTTTGTTCTGGGTCTAGGAATAAGAATTTTGAACAGGCGTTAACAAAAGGTGCCGGTGTTTTGCGTTCTCCAAAACCAAGAACGACTTTTCCCTCAGCAAGAACACGTGTCACCAGTGGTGTGAAGTCAGAATCTGAAGAGACGAAGCACATTACATCAATGTTTTTTGTATACATGACATCCATTGCGTCAATAACGAGTGCTATGTCAGATGCGTTTTTACCTTTAGTAAGGTCATATTGCTGAATAGGCTGTATTGCATAGTCATGAAGCAATTCTTCCCAGTTTTTTAGTGTTGGGGATTTCCAGTTGCCGTAGGCTCTTCTTATTGTGATGACACCGTATTTTGCAACCTCACTAAGTATGGATTCGAATTTATTTGCTGGAGCATTATCGGCATCAATAAAAAGAGCAATCTTCTGTTTTAACTCATTCAAGTTTTCGACTCCATGTCAGTTTTAATAACGAGGCTAGTGGTCAACCCTTCTCCCCACTTCCCCAACTATTCACTAACAACAACCCACCCGCTGCGCCCAACACCCAAGTCAGCAATGGTGCTTCTGCAACCATCCTTGGCGCATAACCGTCTAAGCCTAAGATAATTGCCGCAGCGATAATCAAAGAACCACCAGTAATGGCACTAATGGTTCGGTGATGATTACGCTGCATATTGCGTTGCATCTTCTCAAGTTCTGCCGATTTCCACTGTATTTCAAGGCTTCCTTTGCTGGCATCAGAGAGTACCTGGTGGAGCATCTCGGGGATTTCAGGAAGCTGCTCCGCCCAGTGGGGTAGCTTGTCTTTTATGCGGCTAATGGTCGCTTTGGGACCGATCTTTTCTTTGTACCACTCTTCTAAAAAGGGTTTGGCGGTGTCCCAAAGGTCGAGGTCGGGGTAAAGCTCTCTTCCTAACCCTTCGATATTGAGGAGGGTTTTTTGCAGCAGTACCAGCTGCGGTTGTACTTCCATATCAAATTGGCGGGCAATTTGAAAAAGGCGGAGTAGCAGATGGCCGTATGAGATTTCTTTGAGTGGCTTTTCAAAGATCGGTTCACAGACGGCACGGATTGCCGATTCAAAATCGGCAGCGCGGGTGGTTTTGGGAACCCAGCCGGAATCGATATGGAGCTGTGCCACTTTGAGGTAGTCGCGGTTAAAGAAGGCGAGGAAGTTTTCGGCTAGATAGCGTTGGTCATCCAATGTAATGCTGCCGACAATTCCGAAATCGACAGCGATGTAGCGGCCATCGGGTTTGGCGAAGATATTGCCGGGGTGCATGTCGGCATGAAAGAAGTTGTCTCGGAATACTTGTGAAAAGAAGATCTTTACGCCATTTTCAGCCAGCTTTTTAAAGTCGGCATTTTCAGCTTTAAGTTGCTCAATGTCGCCGATGGGAATGCCGTAGATACGCTCCATCACCATCACATTCTGGCGAGTGAAATCCCAGTAAACCTCGGGAACATAGAGAATATCTGATTTTTCAAAGTTACGCCTAAGTTGTGAAGCGTTGGCCGCTTCACGAACCAGATCGACCTCTTCTGCGAGTACTTTTTCAAATTCGTGAACCACTTCGACGGGGCGCAGGCGACGACCATCTTTTGAGAAGCGTCGAGCCATGCGGGCTAGTGCATAAAGAAGCGTGATGTCGCGTTTAATTCTTTTTTCAACATCCGGGCGTAGCACTTTGATAACGACTTTAGTTCCATCTTTTAGTGTTGCTGGATGGACCTGTGCGATGGAGGCGGATGCCAGCGGTGTTTCATCAAATTCTAGGAAGAGTTCTGATACGGGGCTTTCTAGTGCTGTTTCAATGATGTTTTGGGCTTCTACCCCTGAGAATGGGGCAACATTGTCTTGTAGGAGGGCTAACTCATCGGCAATGTCGACCGGTAGCAGGTCGCGTCGTGTCGAGAGGATCTGTCCAAATTTGATGAAGATCGGGCCAAGTTCTTCAAGGGCACAGCGTATGCGAACACCACGAGGAGGAAGTTCTCTTCGACTCCAGTAATTGGGGGTAAAGATGGCTAAATAGCGAATGGGACGGAATAGGTGAGTTTCCATAATCAGCTTATCTAGCCCGTTGCGGTGCAAAATCCAGCTGATATGAAGCAGTCTCCAAAGGAGAGTTAGCTTTTTCACGGTGTTTATCCTTTAATTAGCTATTTTTGAGGCGAGCAACTTTAGCCGAGCCTCTAATCGGTCAGCATCCGCTCTTATCAGGTCGACTTCTTCGTAAAAACAGTCAACTTCAGGTCGAGAAGGGAGATCTCTTGTCTCTTCCTGCAGGTACTCGCCTGTATTGAGATTGAATGTTTCAGTGGCCTCCATTGCCCATTCCTGAGCACTTTTGAGCTGGTTACTTATCTTATGAGCAGCCACGTCACCGGTCACTTTTGAAAGCTGTTCTTCCCAGTCGATATTGAGATTTTTAAAGAGTTTCTGAAATTGCCGGCCGGTGTGGCTGTCGCCACTAATCTCGATCTCACCAGAAAAGAGTGAGCGCATCGGATTATTGCTCAACCCCATCAGCCCAAAGGCAATCGGTGTGCCGGTCAGTGTGGTATCCGCTTCACCTTGAAACGCTTCGAGCAACTGCAAGCCACTGTCGTGTACTTGCAAGTAGGCTAGCTGGTTGAAGGGTTGCAGGTTAATGGCGACTACTTTGCCAGAGAGTGGTGCTAGCCAGATCGCAGCATCGGGATCGAGCGAAATATAGTGAGTGAGTGCATCACTAATGCCGTTAGTGAACAGTGCGGATGAGAGGCTCATGGTCATAAGCTTCTTAGTATTTGAAGCCGCGATGCAGGGCGACAACACCTTGCGTCAGGTTGAAATATTCGCAGCGATCAAAACCGGCCTCTTCGATCATGGTTTTAAGTGTCTCTTGATCGGGGTGCATACGGATTGATTCTGCAAGGTATTGATAGCTATCAGCATCGCCGGCAAACAGTTTGCCGAGCTTAGGCAGTAGGCTGAATGAGTAAAAGTCGTAGCCTTTTTTAACCAACGCGCCTTGTGGGTGAGAGAATTCAAGAACGAGTAGTCGTCCGCCCGGCTTAAGGACACGGTACATCGAGCGGAGCGCGGCTTCTTTATCGGTAACGTTACGAAGACCAAAGGCGATTGTGATGCAGTCAAAGCTGTTGTCAGCAAATGGGAGTGCTTCGGCGTTTGCCTGTGCGTAGCGGACATTTTCGACGATGCCCTCATCGGTTAGGCGGTCGCGCCCAACGGTTAGCATGGCGTTATTGATATCAGAAAGGATGATATTTCCGCTTTTGCCAACTTTACGAGAGAAAAGCCGCGTTAAATCGCCGGTGCCACCGGCAAGGTCGAGTACCTGACTTCCTTCCCGAACACCACTGAGTTGTATGGTGATGCGCTTCCAGATTCTGTGGATGCCGAATGACATCAGGTCATTCATCAGGTCATATTTAACAGCGACCGAATCAAAAACGCCGCGAACCAGTTTTACTTTTTGATCGGTGGGGACATCTTTGTATCCAAAGTGGGTAGTATTGCTATTTTCGCTCATGATGTTTTCCCGTCACTACATTTTCGTTGGTGTCCCGCCTCTTCGAGTTTTTTTAGATATTCGGCCCAAAGTTCTTCACGGTGTTGGCCCAGATTGTACAACAGTTCCCAGGTGTAAATGCCGGTATCGTGGCCGTCACTAAAGCAGAGCGTGACAGCATAGTTGCCAACGGGGCGGATACTCTCAATAGTGACATTTTCTTTGTCGAGCTGAAGCGTTTCCTGTCCAGGTCCGTGGCCACGTGTCTCGGCAGAAGGTGAGTAGACACGGAGATATTCACATGGCAGCTCAAAGTGTGCCTGATCCGCAAAAGTGATTTCGAGAATCGCTGAGAGGCGATGCAGTTTAATATCTGTTGGTAGAGGTGTTTTGCTCATAGTATGTAACGGCTTAGATCTTCATTTTCGGTGAATTCACCGAGCTGTTGATCAACGTAAGCAGCGTCAATTGTGATTGATTCACCATCGGCCATTTCAGAGGCCTCAAAAGAGAGCTCCTCAAGAAGTCTTTCGAGAACGGTATGGAGTCGGCGTGCGCCAATGTTCTCAGTGGTTTCGTTAATTTTCCAGGCGATTTCGGCGAGTTGGGCTATTCCTTCTTCTGAGTAGTTTATCTCAAGCCCTTCAGTTGCGAGTAGTGCTGCATATTGCTCGGTCAACGAGGCATCTGGTTCGGTGAGGATACGGATAAAGTCAGCACTGGTAAGCGCGTCCAGTTCAACACGAATCGGAAAGCGACCTTGTAATTCGGGAATCAGGTCAGACGGCTTTGAAAGATGAAATGCGCCAGATGCGATAAAAAGGATGTGATCTGTCTTGATCATGCCGTATTTTGTACTGATCGTGCAGCCTTCAACTAAAGGCAACAGGTCTCTCTGTACCCCTTCGCGAGAAACATCGGGGCCTCCGTGCTCAGAGCGGGTGCAGACTTTATCCAGCTCATCAAGAAAAACAATGCCATTCTGCTCGACCGCGGTAACCGCCTGGATTTTAATTTCATCTTCATTAACCATGCTGGCAGCCTCCTCTTCGCAGAGCACTTTAAAAGCCTCTTTGATAGGGAGTTTGCGCATTTTCTTGCGATCAGAACCCATATTCTGAAACATACCCTGGAGCTGATTAGTCATCTCCTCCATGCCGGGAGGCGCCATGATTTCTACTCCCATGGGTGAGCTGCTAACCTCAATTTCAATCTCTTTATCATCAAGATCACCCTCGCGGAGCTTCTTGCGAAACTTCTGGCGTGTGGGGGACTCTGGCTCTAGGTCATCAATTTCCATTCCTTCCGCAGCAGGTAGAAGAATGTCGAGAATAGTCTCCTCTGCAGCATCTTCGGCACGACGATGAACCTTTTTCATCTCTGTTTCGCGTGTCATCTTGATAGCGGATTCGATCAGGTCACGAATGATTGATTCCACATCACGGCCCACATAACCAACTTCTGTAAATTTGGTGGCTTCAATTTTGATGAAAGGAGCATTGGCCAGCTTTGCGAGGCGCCGTGCAATCTCAGTTTTACCGACA
>QNFJ01000160.1 GCA_003646305.1 Gammaproteobacteria bacterium
ATTATGGTGAAGGGCAAGGCGCGCGCTTACCTTGCCGGTCCACCATTGCTTAAAGCCGCCACAGGTGAGATTGCAGAAGAGGAAGCGCTAGGTGGCGCAGAAATGCATGCACGTGAATCAGGGCTGGCAGAACATTTAGCAGAAGATGATGCCCATGCGATCGAAATGGCACGTGAGGTGGTTAAAAGCCTGAATTGGAACGATCGCGTGCCACAACATCATGAGAAATCTTTTAAAGAACCCCGTTACGATATTGACGAATTGTGCGGCATTGTCCCGGCTGATTATCACAAGCCTTATGACTGCCGTGAAGTGATCGCGAGGCTGGTTGATGACTCTGATTTTGTAGAATTCAAATCGAACTACGACCCTTTTACCATCTGCGGTTATGCCGAAATTGAAGGCCAGCCGTGTGGGTTGATTGGTAACAATGGCCCGATTACCAACAAAGGTGCTGGTAAGGCGACACAGTTTATCCAGCTCTGCTGTCAGGCAGGTAAACCGATTATCTTTTTGCAGAACACGACCGGATTTATTGTTGGCGCACAACATGAGCAAGAGGGGATGATCAAAAATGGTGCGAAATTAATTCAGGCGGTTTCCAACGCAACGGTTCCACGGATAACGCTCAATATTGGTGGCGCATTTGGTGCGGGTAACTACGCCATGTCGGGGCGCTCCTTTGAGCCGGACTTTCTCTTTGCCTGGCCGACGAACACACTTTCGGTAATGGGTGGAGAGCAAGCTGCAACGGTGATGTCGATTGTCTATGAGAATAAGCAAAAGGCGAAAAAAGAGCCGGTTGATGAGGCGCTTATGGAAAAACAGACAGAAGAGATTATTGATTACTACGCAGCTGTTTCATCGGCGCTTTATTGCACATCAAGAGTCTGGGATGAGGGCATTATTGACCCTCGTAAAAGCCGTCGTTTATTAGCGGAGCTACTGGATATTTCCATGCGAGGTCGCCAAACGCGACTTGATTCGAACACCTTTGGTATCGCGAGAATTTAAGATGCTTAAATTACCAAACACTGAAACCTTACTACTCAACCATTCAAATGGCCGTCTTTATGTGACGCTAAATCGTCCCGAACGACGCAACGCAATGAACAACCTGATGAATCAGGAACTACACGATGTGGCTGATTTTCTTGCCGAGAGTGAGTTGGTTCGAGTGGTGATATTGCGGGGTGCGAAAGGACAATTTTGTGCGGGTGGGGATATTAAAGAGCGCAAGGCGCAAACTGATGCTGTCTCTGGAAGTAGTGATCCTGCACGTGATCGAAACGTTCGCTCTGGACAATTATTTAAAAAATTCTGGGAGCTACCACAAACATTAATCGCGGTTGTAGAAGGCGCTGCAATGGGCGGCGGTTTTGGACTGGCCTGCCTGGCAGATCTAACCATTTTGCACAAAGAGGCTAAGTTGGGGATGCCGGAAACAACACTCGGCATTGCTCCGGCACAAATCGCTCCTTATGTGGTTAAACGAATTGGTTTAACGCGGGCAAAGCAACTGGCTTTAACCGGGCAAAGAATTAATGGTGAAAGAGCTTATGAGCTTGGAATCGGACAATACCTTGCTGAAACAATGGATGAGCTGGAGAGCTTGTTAGCGTCGGTTGTAGAACAGGTTGAACGCTGTGGCCCAAAAGCGTGTGCGGCAACTAAAAAGATTATGCAGGAGGTGGGTAGCCGTGATAGTGAAGAGATGATCGAATTGGCAGCCACTATTTTTTCAGATCTCAATAGGCAGGGTGAGGGGCGAGAAGGGCACCTAGCGTTTGTGGAAAAGAGAAAGCCCGACTGGTTGAAGGAGCAATCATGACTAATTTCAACACATTGCTGATCGCCAATCGAGGTGAGATTGCGGTACGGATTATTAAAACAGCAAAAGAGATGGGTTATGAAACGGTGGCAATTTATAGCGAGGCCGATAGCGATTCACCTCATGTTGCACTGGCCGACCAGGCTGTTTGTATCGGTGCCGCAGCGGTTGATCAATCTTATTTGAATATCGATAAAATTCTCTTTGCCGCCGAACGAACAGGTGCGGATGCGATTCATCCAGGTTATGGGTTTTTATCTGAATCGGCTGAATTTGCGGAACGCTGCGAGGTGGCTGGCCTCTGCTTTATCGGTCCCGATTCGAATGCGATTTCTCTGATGGGCAATAAGACCATTGCACGTCAAAAAATGTCCGGCAAGGCTGTCCCTTTGGTGCCCGGTTACGATGGGCCATCGGGTGATGAGGCCGTCTTGCAGCGAGAAGCCGAACGGATTGGTTACCCGGTCATGGTCAAGGCTGCCGCAGGTGGTGGTGGGCGTGGCATTCGTATTGTCAGGGAGCCACAGAAACTTCTTTCAGAAGTGGCCTCGGCAAGCGCTGAAGCACTGAGCAGTTTTGGTTCATCTGAGCTGTTACTCGAAAAATGCGTGGAACAGGCGCGTCATATTGAAATTCAGATTTTTGCTGATCAGGCAGGTAATACTCTCTATCTAGGTGAGCGTGATTGTTCCATGCAACGGCGTAATCAAAAGGTAATCGAAGAATCACCTGCGCCGATGATGGATGAGGCGCTACGCAAAAAGATGGGTGAAGCAGCGGTGGCAGCGGCAAAAGCGGTCAATTATGTCGGTGCCGGAACGGTTGAATTTTTGGTCTCCCAAGAGCGAGAGTTTTACTTTTTAGAAATGAATACGCGTTTGCAGGTAGAGCATCCTGTAACAGAAATGGTGACAGGACTGGATCTGGTTGAGTGGCAATTGCGAGTTGCAGCAGGAGAGCCATTACCGCTAAAACAGGATGAGATTAAATTACGAGGTCATGCCATAGAGGTTCGCCTTTATGCAGAAGATTGCGAGGCGGGGTTTGTGCCTCAGACCGGCAAAATTCTCGAATGGAATAGACCGGAAGGAGAAGGTATCCGGGTCGATGAGGGGATCATAAAAGGACAAGAGATTAGCCCTTATTATGATTCTATGCTGGCAAAATTAATTGCTTATGGCAGTACACGAGATGAGGCGCTGCAACGATTAAGGCGGGCATTGAAGGGAACGGTTTTATTGGGTCTGGAAACGAACAGGGAGTTTCTGTTAAAACTCATTGAAGATCCGGTGTTTAAGGCAGGAAATGCGACAACACGGTATATAGAAGAGCAGTTTTTGCCCACCCAGGAAAGGGGTGAGGCGCAATTACCCAGTGAATCACTTTGGGCGCTGGCGGCGATATTGTTATCGCGAACAATTGGCGCAAGAGGTTGGCGGAGTACCGGTGTTTTGAGCTGGCCGGTTAGGCTCGATTGCGAAGCGCTATCGCGAGACTTTTCTGTTTCGCTTCAGGGGCAAATTTATCGAGTGGAAAACGATCGCTCTGAAACAGTACAAATCATCATTCTTGAAGAAAAAGGAAGCCAATTAAGTGTGTTGATTGATGAGATTCAGCTTCAGCTGTTTGTTGCGCAAGATGAGTCTCAACGACTCTATATGGGTAGTCGATCAGAAACAGCACTGTTTGAGAAATTATCTTTTTCAGAAAAAAAGGCTGATGAGGAGATGGGAGCAAATCTGCTTGCACCGATGAGTGGGCGTATTGCCGAGGTTAAGGTTGAAGTCGGCAGGCAGGTTAAAAAGGGAGAGCTGTTGGTTGTTCTGGAGTCGATGAAAATGTTTCAGGAGCTAACCGCGCAGGAGTCGGGTGCCGTGAGTGCAGTTTATGTTGAACAAGATAGCCAGGTTGAAGTGGGTGCTGCTTTGATTGATATAACGGCTGAAGAGAAGGGATAGTGGAGATGAGAAAAATTAGGATTGGTGGTGCGTCGGGTTATTGGGGAGATAGTGCATACGCGACGGAGCAGTTGTTGGAAAAAGGTGAAGTTGATTACCTGGTCTACGACTACTTGGCCGAGGTGACGATGTCACTGCTTGCCAATGCACGATCCAAATCAGATCAATTAGGCTACGCAACCGATTTTGTGCAGCAGATCTTAAAACCCAACCTAAAAAATATCTCAGAGCGGGGCGTTAAAGTGATTGCCAATGCGGGTGGCGTAAACCTGTCGGCCTGTCAGAAAGCAATTCAAAGCATTCTGGATGAGCAGGGCATTCAGCTCAAGGTGGGGATTGTCAGTGGCGATAATTTGTTATCGCGAGCGGGTGAGTTTAGAGAAGAGGGTGTCACTGAAATGGCAACCGGCGAAGCTTTTCCCGAAAAGCTAGCTAGCATAAATGCTTATTTGGGTGCGTTCCCTATTGCTGCTGCTTTAGATGCAGGTGCAGATATTGTTATTACAGGACGGGTGGTTGATTCTGCGACAACGCTTGGGCTGCTCATTCATGAATATGGTTGGTCTACGAATGATCATGACAAGCTGGCGATGGGTTCTCTAGCGGGTCATTTGATCGAGTGTGGTTGTCAGGTAACTGGGGGTAATTTTACTGATTGGCAAGATAGTTGTGATGGCTGGGCCGACATGGGGTATCCCATCGTTGAGTGTGAGGAAAATGGTCAGTTTGTGGTGACTAAACCGGATCAGACTGGAGGCCTTGTCTCTTCATTAACGGTATCAGAACAGCTGGTTTATGAAATTGGCGACCCACAGGCCTATTTTCTGCCTGATGTGGTGTGTGATTTTTCAGCCGTGACATTGACTGAAGAGGGGGCTAACCGTGTATTGGTACAGGGTGCAAGGGGTGCAGCGGCAACCGATCAATACAAAGTGTCGGCCACCTATTTAGATGGGTATCGTGCCACCTATACGCAGTTAATTACCGGATTTGAGGCGACTAGCAAAGCACAGGTCACCGCAGAGGCAGTTTTAAAGCGCTGCAAAGGGTTATTTGAAAGGCTCGGTTATGGGGATTTCAGGCAAAGCTCAATTAGTTTATTGGGAGCGAATGCACTTTGGAATCCTGCTCATTTTAAAGTGCCAGAGCAGTTGCAGGAAATTGTCCTGCGGATAGCGGTTCATCACGACAAACGTGAGGCTGTCTCGCTTTTCTCCAGAGAAGTGATGGGGGTAATCCTGAATATGACAGGTGGACGTTGTGCAGCCGGTGCAACAGGGCGACCAAAGGTTTCCCCTGTGATTCGTCTCTATTCATTTTTACTGGATAAAGAGAAAGTTTCTGGCGCAGTTGATGTAGAGGGGCAGTCGGTTTCATACCGACAGGTAAAAGGGGTTCCTTTTGATGCCGAAGCGATTGAGCGCCC
>QNFJ01000161.1 GCA_003646305.1 Gammaproteobacteria bacterium
ATGAGTGCAAATGGTGATTTTTACTGGGTTTTTGCCAATGTAACACCCGACTATGGGGCAAATGGACAGGTTAAAGGCTACTACTCGGTTCGTCGAAAACCTTCAGAAAATGCCATTAAGGCGGTAACACCTCTTTACCAGGAAATGCTGGCCATTGAGAAGCGTTCAAATGCGAAAGAAGGGCCTGACAGGTCAATTGCCTATTTAAAGCAGTTCCTGGCCGACAATAACACCACCTATCAGAACCTCGCCCTCAATCTTTACAGAAGCTAATTAATCCGGTTAATGACTATGCACAAATCAAGATCAACTCGAAATAGCTCAAATGCCAACATCCCATTCATTAGAGTCCAGCAACAAATTATTTTCGGCTCCATCCTTATAGCAGCGATAGCGATACTGGGTTACTCACTGTTCGCTTATGGTTTTGATTTTGTTCTCATCACTCTTCCGCTAATTGTCATTATTGCCTCTGCCTTCGGCCATTTTTCTGGCACCAGACAGCTAGAGGTTCTCGATCGCATGCATGAGCTTATGGTCAAAACTGGCCGAGGTGAGCTTCACCACCGCATTACCAAAACGAAAGGAATGGGGGAGATTGGAGTCGTTGCCTGGGAGTTGAACGAGTTTCTCGACCAGGTCGAGTGCTATTTTAAGGAAGTCGATGCCAGCTTTCGCTCAGTTGCCAGCGGTGATTATAGCCGTATGGCTCTGGATACAGGCCTCCCGGGGCAATTCAAACAATCTCTACAACGAATTAATCTGTCAATTGAGACCATGAAGGAAAATACGGAGCTTCTCTCCAGAAATGAGCTGGCTGCGGCTTTGCATTCAGTCAATGCCCGTAACCTCATCAGCAATCTGAAAAACAGTCAGGCTGATTTAGTTAAAATTAGTGAACAAATGGCGCACGTTGAAAATGTTGCTACCAGTAATGGAGAAAATGCAGAAAACAGTACGGCAATGGTCGCGGATATTACCCAATCGCTCATCAACATTGATTCAAGTATTCAGTCCGTTGCTACGGTTATTCGCGCACTTGGAGAAGATAGCGCGAAAGTCACCGAGTCTCTCTCGATGATTACCGGTATTGCTGACCAAACTAACCTGCTCGCTCTCAATGCATCGATTGAAGCGGCTCGCGCGGGTGAGCATGGTCGTGGTTTTGCCGTTGTTGCCGATGAAGTTAAAAAACTCTCACATCACACAAAAGATGCCGCTGTTGACGTTGCCAATACGCTGCAATCTTTTAACGACCGCGTTCATGAAATGACTCAAGAGGCCGATAGTGCAACCGCGCTTGCCACATCGATTAAAGACAAGATCGATGACTTTGAGTCACGGTTTGCTGAGTTCTCAAAATCTTCCCACGAAACAGTTGAATATGTTGCCTACGCAAAAGATAAATCTTTTGGTCTACTGGCTAAAGTTGACCATATTGTTTTTAAACAAAATGGTTATATCGCCATTGATAAAGATGAAAAAGCGCCTGAGCATCAGGCTGTTCAGGTCGCACCTACCAACTGCCGCCTGGGTAAGTGGTATTTTGAAGGTATTGGCCTTGAGCAATTCAGCCAAACCCATGCCTACACAGCACTCAACAGCCCACATGAACGCGTCCACCACGGTGTGCAGGATGCCCTGAAGCTTGCAAAAAAGGACTGGATGAATGATGACATTATTCGCCAACAGCTATTGGGCAGAATTGACGACTTTGAGGCAGCCAGCAGTGAGGTGATGCAGCTAATGGATGAAATGATTGATGAAAAACACGGTGATTTTCTGAGTCGGCTCTAGCCCTCAGAAAATAGCCCACCAATGAAGCATTTCTCCGATGTACAAAATCTACGCTAATACCTGTGTAATCAGCCCTTTCTCACTATTTTCGACTGGCAGGTCAATAAGCATCTCGTATCCACTACCTGGTGCCACTTCCCTTTTATGGCCATATTGGTCTTCCATTTCCGTGAGCTTAAAGAAATGGCTTCCCGTTGGGGTTAATAACTCAAGAGAGTCACCTACTTCAAAATGATTTTTAACCGCAACAATCGCTTTTCCTGTTTTCTCATCACGCCCAATCACTTCGCCAACAAACTTCTGTTTTGGACTTTCTGAGGCATTTTTGTGGTAAGTCTGTAGCTCCTCGCTATGATGACGCTGGTAAAAGCCGTCGGTATAACCGCGGTTTGCTAATGAATCTAGCTCACCCATTAAAGCGGGGTTAAACTCTCGACCCGCAACAGCATCATCTATTGCCTGCCGATAAACCTGCGCGGTTCGTGCGGCATAGTAATGAGATTTTGTTCGACCCTCGATTTTCAAACAGTCAATACCGATCTCAACCAGCTTTTGGACGTGTTCTACGGCCCTTAGATCTTTCGAGTTCATAATATAGGTGCCATGTTCATCTTCGAAAACAGGCATCAGTTCGCCGGGGCGATTTTCCTCTTCCAACATGTAAACCTTGTCGGCTTCTGGATGACGTTCAAAGTTGGCGTTTGGCGAGAGATTATTGAACTTGTTCAGATCAATCACCTGTTCAGTCGGTTCGGTCAACTCAGGCTCACCTTTTTTAATATCGTATTTCCACCGGCAGGTATTGGTACAGCTCCCCTGATTGGCATCACGATGATTAAAATAGCCTGACAACAGGCAGCGGCCCGAATAGGCGATACACAGTGCGCCGTGAACAAAGACTTCTAGTTCAATATCGGGGCATTGCTGGCGAATCTCTTCAATTTCATCAAGTGACAGCTCACGGGAGAGGATGATGCGCGTTAACCCCTGTTTCTCCCAAAACTTAACTGCTGCCGCATTAACGGTATTGGCCTGTACAGAAAGATGAACATCCATCTCCGGCCATTTCTCTCGTACCAACATGATCAAACCGGGATCAGACATAATAAATGCATCCGGTTTCATAGCGATCACCGGCGTCATATCTTTCACAAAAGTTTTGAGCTTTGCTGCGTGTGGCATCAGGTTGACGGCGACAAAAAACTGTTTATTCATCGCGTGCGCTTCGTTGATGCCAATTTCAAGGTTATCTAGTTTGAAATCATTATTGCGCACTCGAAGACTATAGCGTGGTAACCCGGCATAAACCGCATCGGCGCCAAAGGCAAAGGCATAGCGTTGATTTTTGAGTGTTCCGGCTGGGGAAAGTAGTTCTGGTTTTTTCATTATTGCAGGTAAAAAATAATTGCCACGAAGCTCACGAAGAGCACGAAGGTAGATCGTTAAAAAATATGGTGTAAATCAGCTATCCAGCTTTCGCCAAAGACACTGTTCTCCACTCTGTTTATCTAAAAATTCAAGATACTCATTATGTGCTTCGAGTTCTGCTTCGCCACAACGAACAACTTTTAACTTAAGCCGGTCTTCAGGTAACCGCTTGATAGCATAGCCCTCCTCTCCCTGCTCATCGGCCTCAGCACCTAAAAGCAGTGCGGTCTGGCCACCGGTCATCAACAGGTAAACATCACTCAGAATCTCGGCATCGAGGAGCGCACCATGCAGCTCTCGGTGGGAATTATCTATGCCATAACGATTACATAAAGCATCCAGGCTATTGCGCTGTCCCGGGTGTTTTTTGCGCGCCATCACCAGCGTATCGAGAACCGTTGAGAATGCGTTAATTCCTCTCTTCTCGCCCCTCAGCTGCTTTAACTCGTGATTAAGAAAGCCAACATCAAACGGGGCGTTGTGGATAACCAGTTCTGCATCCCGTATAAACTCAATAAAATCATCAACCACATCGGCAAATAGCGGCTTATCCGCAAGAAATTCATTACTGATTCCATGCACTTCGATTGCCCCGACATCAATCTCTCGCTCGGGGTTAAGATAAACATGAAAATGGTTTCCCGTCAGGCGACGATCAACCAGTTCTACACAACCAATTTCAATGATTCGATGTCCTTCTGCCGGATTCAGACCCGTTGTTTCTGTATCGAGTACAATCTGCCTCATGATTTGTCACCTAATAGCTGATCAATACCTTGATTAGCAAGGTCATCTGCAATTTCATTTTCCCGGTGGCCTGTATGCCCTCTGACCCAAATCCATTCGACCTGATGCTGATGAAGGGCCGCATCAAGCCGTTTCCATAAATCGACATTTTTCACCGGTTTTCTGGCCGCCGTTTTCCAGCCTCTTTTGATCCAGTTAGCCATCCACTCAGTGATCCCCTTCAAAACATATTGAGAATCGGTGGTCAAAATAACTATGCACGGTTTGTTGAGTGACTCCAGACCCATAATGGCTGCCATCAACTCCATACGATTATTGGTTGTCTCTGGCTCACCACCAAATAACCGTTTTTCTTGCCCGTTATATCTCAGCAGCGCACCCCAGCCTCCGGGACCTGGGTTGCCACGGCAAGCACCATCGGTAAATAATTCAACTTTTATCTTGGTCATTGGAATAACGAGAAACAGAGTCAGTAACAGGGTCCGGAGAGAACAGCCTCGAGCTCGCCCAGGCGGGTGTAATCGGCGTCATTGTGTAGGTTCTTTTAATCGCTATGATCGCGTAACCAATTGTCAATGAGGGCGCGTATTTTCCCACAACCGTTTCTATCTGTCTGAATTTTCTTGAGGGCAGGAAGCTATAGCTATCACTCTCAAATTCAAAATTTAGCAGGCTTAACCAATCATGCATTCGGTGCTGGCTAATAAAGTGACCACACCAAGGGATACCTTTTCGACCACACAACCGATAGTGAAACAGACGATAGAGCCCTCGAGGATTAAAACCCAAAAACAGCAACTTACCTTCTGGCCGCAAAACACGCTTTGCCTCACGCAAGACCTGTTGAGGGTTCGACTCAAACTCTAACGTATGCGGCATAATCACCACATCCATGCTTTTGGTAGCGACAGGTAGTGCATCAAGCGCGCCTTGTATAACGGCTACAGGCGCCTTACTTTGTACATTCCGGTCGATAATAACGTAGTGCTTTTTTTGCTCCTCCGTCAAAAGAGTCTCTTCCCAACCGATACGACCCATCTGCAATATCTTCCAGGCGTGTACCTGCTTAAGCGCCTTTAGTAATAAAGATCGTTCCTGCTGATAAATAGCCTTTCCAACGGCTGTCTCGTACCATTTACAGAATTCGCCTCGGCAACCGATGCAATGAGAAGGTCGCGGTGATAATTTCATTATATAAT
>QNFJ01000162.1 GCA_003646305.1 Gammaproteobacteria bacterium
AAATTGTGATGCACATTTAGGACATGTTTTTGAAGATGGACCGCAGCCGTCTGGTTTGAGGTTTTGTGTTAATTCGGTTTCGCTTCATCGGGTTGGTGGGGGTGATTTACCCTCATCCCAGCCATCTCCCTTAAAGGGAGATGGAACTAAAAGCTAGAGGTAGGCATTAAATGTCATCTGTTTGATTTATAAGCAGAAATTTGGCTAATAATAACCAAACTAAATCCCCTCCCCATTTAGAGGGAGGGCTAGGCTGGGGGTAAAATGTCACGATTATCACCAAGAACCAAAACAAACGCGCGTAGCCTTCGTAAAAACATGACGAATGTTGAGCGGTTACTGTGGGGTGAGCTTCGATGTCGCCAGTTGCAAGGTTTTAAGTTCCGAAGGCAGCACCCATTGGGTCGTTATATTGTTGATTTTGTTTGTATTGAGCTAAAGCTCGTTATCGAACTGGATGGAGGACAACATAGTGAACAGCAAGATTATGATGAGAGGCGATCTCAATGGCTGGGGCAGAGAGATTTTAAGGTTGTCCGTTTTTGGAATAATGATGTAATTGAGAATTTAGAGGGGGTTATGGAGCGGCTTTGTTGTTGTTTACCCCCATCCCAACCTTCCCCCTAAAAAGGGGAAGGGCTAAAATCTAGAGGCAGGTATTGAGTGGCATCTATTTGATTTATAAACAGAAATTGGGCTAGTAATGACTAAACCAAATTCCCTCCCCATTTAGGGGGAGGGCTAGGGTGGGGGTAAAATCCTGACGGTATTGAGTAAAATTAATAATAGTCAGCAGCTATTAAGTAGCTCCCTTTCCCCACTAAAAATATAGAAAAAAACTAAAAACAATGACAATTGATCACAAAGTGGCACAGAAAAGCGTTAAGGCACTAATCGACTTTATTGATACAAGCCCAAGTCCTTGGCATGCTGTTGCCAGTATTGAAACTATGCTGACGAGTAATGGTTTTGCGCGCCTACATGAGACGGATAAATGGTCTTTGGAGGCAGGGAGTCGCTATTATGTTGTGCGCGATGATTCATCCGTTATTATTTTTATCACAGGGAGTGACCCATTAAGTGAAACGGGCTTTCGTATTGTTGGCGCACATACCGATTCACCCGGGTTACGCATTAAGCCGCAATGTGCTCATGCTGCTGACGGCTATGTTCGGCTCGGCGTCGAAATTTATGGCGGGCCAATTCTGGCGACCTTTTCTGACCGTGATTTAAGCCTTGCAGGGCGCGTTACGGTTAATGAAGGCGGCGAGCTTTCTACTCGGCTTGTTCATTTTGAATCCCCTCTGCTTCGCCTGCCTAATCTTGCAATTCATATGAATCGTAAGGTGAATGAGGAAGGGTTGAAGTTTAATAAGCAAACTGAGTTGCCGCTGGTTCTTGCGGCTATTTCTGAGCAGCTTAGTCCACAGGAAACCTTTATTGCTTTGCTGGCAGAAAAACTTGATGTTTCAGCAGAAGAAATCCTCTCCTGGGAACTGAATGTTTACGACTCCCAGAAAGGAACACTGTTTGGCCTTGACGAGCTATTTTATGCGGATAGCCAACTGGACAATCTTGCCTCATGCCATGCAGCGGTTACAGCACTTCTCGAAAACAATCACTCCGCCCCCTCATCAACATTAGTTTGCGCCCTTTTTGATCACGAAGAAGTCGGCAGTGAGAGCAATAAAGGAGCAGATGGAAGCTTTTTACCCGATGTTCTAGAGCGCATCGCCCTTTCAATGAAGATTGATAGTGAGGGCTATAAGCAGGCACTAGCCAACAGCTTTATGATTAGTAGTGATATGGCACACGCCTGGAATCCTAATTTCCCTACAGCCTATGAGCCTGAGCACCATGTAATGTTGAATCGGGGGCCGGTGATTAAGCTGAATGCCAATCAACGCTATAGCTCTGAAGCTATTTCAGAGGCGATGTTTATGCGCTGGTGTGAGGAGGCAGGCGTGCCCTGGCAAAAATACTCGCACCGCACAGATATTCCCTGTGGAAGTACGATTGGGCCGATGACTTCGGCTCGGCTAGGGATCAGAACGGTTGATGTGGGCAACCCGATGTGGGCAATGCACAGTATTCGAGAAAGTGCTGGAGTGCTCGATCATGAGATGATGATTCGAGTCCTCCAGCACTTTTTTAAGTCTTAGAAACGGGCAGCAGCCTTCTTCTTTTGGTCTCTTCGATACATCCAGAAACCAAATCCAGCGATCAGGATGAGCGGAACAGCAACATCAAGGAAAAAAGAATCTTCTGATGGGCCAACGGTTAGTGGAATCCGGATAATTTTATTTTCCTCTCCTGAGCTTTCAGAAATTTCCAGCATCGCGATATATCGGCCAGAAGTTGCAAAGTCGACTTCGGCATTAACGGTTCCATCTGGGTAAATTTGTGAAGGCCCTTCAAAGAGAACCTCTTTACTCACCGCATTTATCACCCTGATTTGAACAGGCTTTTCTAAAAGCACGTCATTCAGGTCCATGGAAAGATACGTTTTACCAAGAGTGGGAATTTCCTGGCAGAGTTTACGAAAAGCCCCTTTTTTATTGATCTCGAAATCTCGCTCCCAAACTACGTTAGGGTTGTAGACTGTCAAGTTAACGAGATAAGGCCCAATTCCTTTCATGCAGTCAGAATCACTGAGACGGTAGTTTTCTCCTTTAGCTGAGCCTGGAATTTCACCCTCTTCCGCTGCATATACTGATGATATCCACAGAAATGGTACAAAGAGTAGGATTTTAAAAAAAGCTGTAACGTTCATTTATCTCTCCGGGAGGAATTGCTATTTATAGTTATGCCATTTCGCTAGAAATATCTGTTGTAGACAGGGGTATTCTATGGCCTGTAACGAGCCTAACGAGTGACGTTTATTAAGATTTGCTCATATTATAACCATGGTGCCGAAAAAATTCCCTGCTGTTTGTACGTGTGAAGGACCGGGCGGCCTGCTGTCCCCCTCACGCATGGTTCTACAGAATCCCAATCTGCAAGCAGTGCATGGCTTGTCGCCGCGACCTTGTTGTGACTGATTACCGGAAAAATAACACTAGCTATTGAGATGGGAAACCGAGATATAGGAGCGCCGTTCGTATATTCCAGCATGAACAGAGATCTACTCTCTTTCATACTCATTTGCATTGGACAGGCTTTTTCTTGCACCTTGATCTAGATCAAGGTATCTTCAAATTAGTCTCTGTATCGATTGATGGCACAGAGACTGCGGAACAATAAAATTTAGCCCTCTTTGTGGCCAGAAAAAAGCATGAAATTAAAAGGTTGCTTCGCAAAGAGCAGGGAGTTGAGGATCACTTGGAGAGATCCTATTTCTGAATATAAATAAAGCTCAGTGCGCTTAAACTGCGTATGAAAGTGGATAGAGGAAATAGTATGCAATGTAGTAAAAAAGCCCTGCAAAAATTTGTAGGGGTGGCTGCGCTGTTGGGGGCGAGTTCGGTTCATGCAGATTATGCATTAAATTTCCCCGAGCCGGCTTCACCGCTCACTGAAGAGATCTACGATCTCCATATGCTTACCGCAAAAATGGCGCTCTATATAATGATTGTTGTGACAGCAATTATTATCTACTCGCTGGTCAAGTTTCGTAAATCCGAAGGGTACGTCGCCGATCAAAAGTTCCATGAGGGAACCTTTGGTCGTTTTGGGTGGATACTGGTTCCCGTCATTGTGCTGGGGATCGATATGACCATCGCGGGCCCCGGGATGCAGACATTAAACCATGTTGAGGACTATTCTGAGCCCGATATGACTGTGAAAGTCGTTGGCTCTCAATGGAAATGGACTTATGAGTATCTTGACGATGATCTTCGGATTGTTAGCAGCCTGAAAAAACTTGAGCCAGATGATGAGCTTTATTTGCGGGATGTGGACAATCCCCTGGTTTTGCCAATCAATAAACGTGTCAGGTTTTTGCACACGGCAACCGATGTGCTTCACGCTTGGTGGGTGCCCGAGATTGTTTACAAAAAAGACTCTATTCCCGGCTATATCAACGAGACGTGGACTATTATCGAGAGAGAAGGGACTTATCGAGGCCAGTGTGCAGAGAACTGTGGAACAGGCCATGCCTATATGCCGATTGTTGTTAAGGCGGTGAGCCAGGAAAAGTATGATGTTTGGTTGGCGGAGCAAAAACAGGCTTCAGCGGCGGCGGCGGCTGAAGCGGCATCAGACAAAACCTGGAGCAAAGCTGAATTGATGAGTCGCGGAGAAGAACTTTATAACAAAAACTGCGCAGCTTGCCATCAGGCGAATGGTGCGGGTATTCCGGGAGTATTCCCGGGGCTGGTGGGGTCGCCCATTGCAACAGGTTCAGTTGAAGGGCACCTTGATATCGTAGTTAAAGGAAAAGCCGGTAGCGCCATGGCTGCATGGGGTACGCAGTTAAATGACCTGGAAATCGCGGCGATTGTGACCTTTGAAAGAAATAGTTGGGGGAACGATACAGGCGATATCGTACAGCCAGCCGCTGCAAAAGCAGCACGCTAGAATGAGAGTGAGGATTAAGTTATGAGTGCAGTTGTTACCGCTAATGGGCATGATGAAGCCCACCACCATGGGCCACCAAAAGGAATAGGCCGCTGGTTATTCAGCACAAATCACAAAGACATCGGTACCATGTATCTGTTCTTTTCGCTGTTTATGCTGTTGCTTGGCGGCGCGATGGCCATGTTGATTCGTGCAGAGCTGTTTATGCCTGGACTACAGCTTTTAGAACCAGATCTGTATAACAATCTGGTTACGAATCATGCCCTCATTATGGTATTTGGGGCGGTGATGCCAGCGGGTGTCGGGCTAGCAAACTGGATGATTCCATTGATGATCGGTGCACCCGATATGGCGCTCCCTCGATTGAACAACCTCAGCTTCTGGTTGTTGCCGATGGCAGCGATCATGCTGGTCAGCTCAATGATTGTGCCCTTCTTCCCTTTTGGAGGCGGCTCAGTTAATACAGGCTGGACCCTTTATCCACCACTCTCAATTCAGGCTGGTATGGGAATGGATCTGGTGATTTTTACCGTTCATATCCTCGGTATTTCCTCTATTTTGGGATCGATCAACATCATCACAACGATCGTCAATATGCGTGCTC
>QNFJ01000163.1 GCA_003646305.1 Gammaproteobacteria bacterium
CAATCACTTGTATTGTCGTTAAAAGCATCGCGAGCTGCTGAACTGTTAGATGTATAGTTCCCTACCTCATTGTATGCCCTGAAATCCTTATCAGCCACATCACAAGCATCAGCACCGCCAGCCGATTCTCTAAATTCTAGATTACTAACCGCAAAATAATTAGAGCTATCTATAACAGCCGAAACATTTATTCGCCAATAACGATGCACAGCCACTAGATTTCCTCAGCTTCAAGTGACCAGCTAAAATCGCCCGTTACAAGGTTTCCGGTTGTTCTCGGCGCTTGTGCCGAAACGGTCATTTGTGGATAGTAATAAACGCCATATCCTGTCGCGCCCGATACAGATGTCACTGTTGCAACATTGCCCGCTAAACCCACCGGAGAATCCACACGCTTTCCGCCCACAATGGCGTAACCGTAGGGCGCAAAACCTGTGTCGCTACGCCTTGCCGAAGGGATCGTAATCGCATTTGAAGCACTCGAAATACCCCGAGGCCCCGCGCATTTTAGGACCATCGTCGCGGAATAATCCAGCCCATCCAGACCAGCAGGCATCCAGCCAGCGCCTGTTAAAACGGTGCGCAACTTTCCAGACCACGCGGTCTGCTTAACACCGCTCCCGTTCATGAACCGCAACGGCGGCCATGTCTCAGATGACAACGCCTCGTAGTCCTGGTTAAATTCAACATTCGCCTCGACCGGCACACTAATCCCGTTTAGCTCGAAAAATAGCGGATAATTGCTCATCTTTTACCCCGTTTTAACGCTTCGCGCCTGACATCGTTATCGACCATCTGTGGTCTATCGCTATAGCCCCCGGCTGTTTCGTAAATTACCGGTTTTCTAATCGGCTCCGATGCCTTTTTGGTTAGCGCCGCTAGCTGCGCTTCTGCTTCTGTTAAGTCCAGCGTCACTTTCATTTGTGGCGCGCCGCCTTCTGGGTTCTCTATCTGCTTTTTAAGATTGCCCACAACCGTTTGGTCTTCATTGATCTGACCTGCGGCTGCCTCATCTGCGACCCGCTTTAACCGCGCCGCTAATCCTGCTAAAACTAGGTCGGATTCTGTCCCCGCCTCTTTCATTTTACGGAGCATTTCGGCGGTATCACGCGCACCCTCGATAGCACCGCTATAATCACCCTCGCTTAGCGCGTCCCGAGCATTCGTAATGCTTGCCGAAAAGTCGATAAGCGTTAAGTCCTTACCCTCTTTTTCTGGCCCTGAGCGCATCTCTTCAATAAGAGATTGAAACTCTCTACTAACATCCTTAGCGCTTTGTAGGTCCCGCTTTATTGCCCGCTCGCCATCCTTTAGCGCCTTACTTAATGCCTCCGAGCGGGTCTTTGCTGCATCTGCCGCCTTATTTGCTGCTTCTTCCTCTTCCTTGAGCGTTTTGGTTAGCTCTTTACCCGCGCTAGATAGATTTCGGGTTGACTTGGCCGTGCTAGATGCCGCCTTGTCTATCCCCTCAAAGCCCTCTACAACTTGGCTTGCGCCCTCCCCGATGTCTTTAAAATAATCATCAGACAGGCTTTTTTTAAGCTCCGCAGATGATGCCGCGAGGCTATCTGCCACCCGCTCAAATTCATCAGAAACCGAGCCAAATGTTATTTTCGACAGGCCCAACGCGAACAGCGCCAGCGAGTCATTAATCACCGCAAAAGTGCCTTTAATGCCAATCTGTAGAAAGTTAAACGCTGTCTTTACGGCTCCCGAAAACACCTGAATGGAGCGAAAAACAAACGATAAGCCCGCCTGTATTTCTCTCGATGACGACTTGACAGACTCGCCCAGGGAAACCCAGCCCTGACCCATCCGATTAATAAAGTCAACAAAGTCCTTATTCTCGGTGAACGTCTGGCCGAGTGTCTCGCTAAAATCACCTTGTGCCGCATCCGCTTTCCGAACCGCGCCTTCATAGGTTTTACCAACTGCCTCGGCTAATCCCTCGAAATTATCTTGCAGAACCTCGGAGACAATCTGCACCTTGCCTTGCTGATCGGCTAATTTAAACGCCTCTTTTTGCGCGTCTGTCATTGCCACGCCATAACGTGACAACGAACCGATACCCGATGAGAACGCCTTGCCCACCGCAATGGCAATCGTCTCTAAATCAACATGATCGGCGCCGGACTTTCTGGCCGCCTCACCCATATCCAAAAGGCTGGGCGTTAAGATTCCGATCTGTTCCGCAGTCAGTTTAAACGTGGCGAGCATCGCCTGAGCCGAGATAATCTGCTCATCACCATAACCGGTTAATTCTTGCAGCGCCGCCGACTGGTCTTTTAGCGCCTCGACCTGCTCAACAGAAGCATCCGTTAAATTTCTTAGCGTTGTCTCGAGCTTAACCTCTGCCCGCTCTTGCGTAGCTGCCGCCGCCGTCCATTTCTTTATGCCCGAAACGATGCCGACAAAAATAGCGGCAAGGGCCAAGATAGGCCCACGCGCTTTTGTCGCCGCCGCCGCTAAAGAATTAAAAGACCCCGCCGCCCGCTTATTATTACGCTCGAGCTTTTTGGTCGTCTTGTCCGACTCTTTGCCGATTTTCTTAATTGAGCCGGTGATCTTGCTAACTTGACCCGAAAAGCGGTCTTTTAGCTCGTAGCCAATTTTTATAATCTTGTCTTTTATCGACATCTATTTACTCAATGCGAAAGCAATCTCACGATTGAGATTCTTTTCTAATATGGGATCACCAATGGCCACAAGCCGTTCGATTCTTTCGCCAAAAATGGCATGGACAGATGGGCCATAAAGCGGCCTAATCGGTAGCCGACTACGAGACAAGCGCCGGAATATAACAGACTGATAAATAAACGCGCCATTAAACAATTTGCGCGCCTTATCTTTACGCATTTTGACCGATAAGCCCTTCTTTGTTGGCCGAACACCACTAAACTGATTTAGTGGTATTGATTGATGAATGGAGCTAATCTCAGATTTAAGCGCCCCACGCCTTGCCCGCTTAATGCGTAAGCTCTTTTTAACAAAAGCTGCTTTAACATTGAGCGTTCCGCGAATTTCTTTAGAAGCCGCTGCCCTAACTGATACAGCCGTTTTATTTAAAGCGCGGACGCTCCCCACCTGGATAGCCCTTGCGTGCCGCTTAATCTCTTTTTCAAGCGCACGCGAAACCACTCCGATGGAAAGCGCCCTAATCACTATGCAGCCTGCTTAATCTCAATGTATTGAGACAGCCCGGCTGTCGTTATGGAAGTATCTTTTAGTGCCTCACCCGAAAGCGCGAGCTCTGCAAAATCTTCTCCAATCGCCCCGACCTCACTGGCTGGCCCAAACTTGGCACGGTGGACGGTAATCACAACTTCCGCACCTGATTGCGCCTCGTTTAGCCCATCAAAAATCAACTGATATTCCGCGCCCGAATTGGTCAGCGTTTGGACCACATCAACCGCTTTTTTCGTGTAGCTAATAAGCAAAGCGGTACTCGCAGAAATACTGCCAGTTGAAAGCACGGTAATACCCGCAGCCGAAACGGTATAGTCAGTATCTTCTATATAAGTCGTTCCCGCCGGGTCACTGGTCACAACCGGGGCAACGCTTGTATCAATCATGTCTGCCGTTTTAACCAGCGTATCGAGCGCAGCTCTTGTGGTAACAGACTCATCGGCGACCGGTATAGACGTCACAGAGCTCGCATCACCGAACAGCGCCATAGCGATATTCTCCGCGCTGTAATCGTGCATGATTAGTCCGATGGTGACGTCACCGATACGAATAACAGAGTTATAGTTACCGCCGCCGCCCTGGGTAAAATCAGCCAGTGTTTTTTTATCTTCGGTCGTTCCGTAAGTGAAGCTCGAAACGTTCCCAATAAACCGGCCATCAAGGTGCACCTTGCCCTTCCCGATATAACTTTTATCAGCCATTTGCTTTTTCCTCTTAAAATTTAGACATAAAAAAACCGCCGAACGGCGGTTGGGTAATCAGCCTCTCGGCGAAATTATTTTGCAGGGTCACCGTAGTGCCTGATATGCGGAATTAAATAGACAGCCTGAACGCTCACAAATCCCCCCGCCTCTTCCGGATAGCTAACCTGATCACCTGCCCAGGCAAGCCGCCCCGTTAGCAATCGGCCCAGCGTCTCATCGTCTAACTCAACCGCTCGCTGAATATCTGCCAGCATTTGTAATGCTGTGTCTTCTGGGTGCGTTCCCGTCGCGTGGTGCGCCTCGATAACCACCGAAGCCGCCATTTTTGCGCGCTCACCCGATTCGGACTCGAGTGACCGAGGCGCCATAAAGCAGGCCGAGGCCGGTAGCTCATTCTCAGAAAACCGGCGCTGACCGCGAATAACCGTCCGGCCGATCCGGGTAAAATATAACCCCGAGCCGTCAATCACTTGCAACCGCGCTTGAATCTCTTTTAAAATTAATAGTGCTTTCGGATCACTCATTTAACCGTCACCTTAACCGCAAATCGGTCATTGCTGATTTCATCCTCAACAGTCAGCGTCTCGCCGGGTAATGTAATCACATCCCCACGTTGAACGGTGCCAACGTGATCAAACCTTAAAACAACCTCGGTGCGCTTTTCAGCAACGCCCGATTCATAACCCCCAGGGAACAATTGAATATCTCTATCAATAAGGACAATCGTCTCGACAGAATCGCCACCCTGCGGCCAATAGGTCGCCGCATAAGCGCCCGGAACGGTTAGAGAGAAAATTACACCCGGGTCAATCATTAGCTATTTCTCACATATAGCATTCCATCACCTTCCAGCGTGTCACCGGCGGGCGTAGTGGTTATCTTTGCCGTGATCTTGTAGTCTTCTTTATCATCGCCGTCCTCAATACGCAGCTGAACAAATTGGCCGCTAATTGCAGAGGCCACTAGCGCAACATCACCCGACCCCGCAACATTGCCGCGATTAGCCGCTGACACCGAAACGATCGACGCCACCGAATCCCCTTCGCGCATTTTTGCCGAAAAGTCGAAATCATATAGCCGACTTTCCGAAGGCTGCTTTTTGAGAACCACTAACCCAGTAGCCGGGTCGTTAAAATATGTCATATTCACTCCTAATGCGCCCGATCAACCGGCCAGCAATACCCCGCCG
>QNFJ01000164.1 GCA_003646305.1 Gammaproteobacteria bacterium
AAAGTGATAATGGAGCCTGATTTGCGAGCCAAACTGCTTTTTTAGCTCATCAACTCTAGCCTGAGAAACATGCGCCCAAATACATAAAATATCGGTGAAGTAATCAATACGAATCTCTTGCTGCGGCATCACTCAAAGCTCCCCTTTTCCTTTAATAAATCCTGTAAAATACTACCACTCTGAAATATTTAAACCAGCTCGCATTTAACCACTTCCAACTATGAAATTAATCCCGTTTAGTACCTTATTTTTAGCCATTTCTTCCACCCACTTAGTCAATGCTGCCGAGATAATCCTGGACAATGGCGATATTGTTCATGGGGAGATCATTGAAAATAAGAATGGCCAAATAAAGTTAATACACCCAACGCTTGGGGTTTTAACCCTCTCAGCCTCACAAATTAAACCTGTCGAAGAGAAGCCGGTTGATCAAGGACTGCTTAAATTAGGCCTGCTAAAAGACTGGAGCAGAGAGGTTGATCTGGGTGTAAAAGGGAGTGAAGGAAATTCTCAGAATATGCACCTTCATGCAGGTGCCCGGTTAAAATTTGAAAACAATATAAAACGCTGGGATATCGCTGCAGAATTTAACAGTAGTGAAGATAGTGGAGAAAAATCACGAAATGACTTTTTTGCCCGCTTCAATCGTGATTTTCTTATTCCTGATGCCAAGCACTTCTACTTTACCGAAGGCCGCTATGAGTGGGATGAATTTCAGGATTGGGATTACCGCATCAGCTTTGGTGGAGGTATCGGTAAAGAGTTGAAGAAAACAGATAACTGGCTTCTCAATGGTCGTGCAGGTATTGGTCTTCGCCAGGATTTTGGTGGAGAAGAGTCAGAATTGATACCAGAAGGAATCTTAGGCATTGAAAGTAACTGGGACATTGCTGAGCGCCACTCACTGGAATTTATAAACACCCTCTACCCAAACCTTAAGGATTTTGGTGAGTTCCGCAACCTTACAGCATTAAACTGGAAAATCGGCCTCGACCAGCTAAATGGTCTGGCTCTAAAGGTTGGTCTAAAAAATGATTATGACTCTGACCCTGCTGATGATTCTCAAAAGAATGACTTCACGTATAATCTTTCACTAGTTTTCAAAATTTAACACTAGCTCGTTTTGAGCCTGCAAAAAGTTAATTAGCTCTTTGCAGGCTCAAAAAAATAGATTCATTATGGAGTCAATCTATTATGGCCCTGACGGATTAGCCTACCGTCCCTGACGCCGCCACAAATCAACAATTGCATCGACATCAAGGTCATCAGGACCATTACGCCACTGCTCGTGATAGTCAACATCATTACTATTTGGAGGTGGGTTGGGTTGATACCCCTGTATACGAAGTGGCAAGGGCGCCGCCTCTCCCATTACCATCATCTCCCCTCGACCGAGTGAGGATAGAGTATCCATCAGGTTGCCCTCAGCCTGCGGCACCAATTTTCGAATATAGGCCTGATCATCCGGGTTAGTAATTCTTAGACAGAGGAATGTCGCACACTGCGCCAGAACCGTCTCGGAAAGCTCATGTGGCCGCTGACTGACAACACCCAGCCCGACACCATATTTGCGCCCCTCTTTTGCAATACGTTCCATCGATTTCCGCGTACCTTCGTACTTGACATCTGAATCTCTTGGGATATAGGCATGCGCCTCTTCACAAAGTAGTAGGATCGGGAATTCTCGATTACGTGGATTCCAGTAGTTAAACTCGAAAGCCAGGCGGCCAATTTGAGCGGACACTGTTGGCCTGACATCGAATGGAACCGGGCTCAGGTCGATAATTGTTATCGGCCTCTTCGGCACACCTAAACCCACAAAATCTCTTAACAATCCTGACAACGAGGCAGAGTTAGTTCGCTTCTTCGGCTTTAACAAGAAGTCGTAGCGAACATCATTGAGTTTACTGCCAAGTTTAATCATAAACTCATCAAACTGGCCAAACAGCGCTCCCTGGGTCTTACCAAAATCACTCCGCTGCTCGTTTGCTTCTTTAAACTCCTCATAAAGTTCCTGAATAGAGAAGTAGATGGGCGAATCAATAGAAACCGTCTCAATACCCAACTGTTTAGCCGATTTCTTTTTAAGGCTATAAATGGTCTCACGCAAAAATGCTGTTTGAACAGATGAGCCACTATCGGTTCGGTCGATCAGTAAATCGACTAGCTCGGCAAAGGTCATCAACCAAAAAGGGATTTCCAGCTCACGAGCATCAACGTAACGGACTGTCTCCGCCGTAAATGCTGACTTTCTCTCTCCTTCATCTGTCTCCCAGCTGTATTCACCATGCAGATCGAGAATAATGATGTGCGCTTTTGGCATACATTTAACAGCACGCTGAACCAAGTTGGTAACTGTCCATGATTTACCCGAGCCCGACTGCCCAAGAATGGCAAAATGGCGGCCAAAAAGAATCGAAGGGTCAAGGCTAGCCTCTAGTGAACGATGTGATGGCAAGTAACCTGGCGTAAAACCATATTGACTAAACTGACTAAAAATAGACTTTAGCTCCATGACACCCACTGCATGTAGTTCTGCCCCAGTCGCTGGATAGTGTCGAACACCTCGCTGGAAATTGCCATTCTTGCCAATCTCGCCCAGTAATATGAGCTCTAAAATCTTATCAACCTCACCGTTATCAGCAGGTTTTTCAGACATTCGGCTGATCATTGTCAGAAGCTGCAATCCATATTGCCGGACAACAGCGTAAGAATTGATCTGACCAACAAGCAGTTTCTCTTCACCCACTCTCACAACGGGCGCAAAGCCCTCTTCTTTTCTCAATAACCGAGCGGTCAATCCACCACTACAAACATCGGTTACATAACCAATCAGCGTTTCACTGTTGTCGTCAGCCATCACTCTTTTCCCTGAACTTACGTTAATGTGTCAAGTTTAGACCAAACTGGTCTAGTTTGAAGCAGTAAGCCGGTCAAAATAAACCTTCACCAACCACCGCCACCTCCGCCTCCACCGCCCCCACCGGAAGAACCACCACCCCCTCCCCCTGAAGAGGCGCCCGGTGCGGCAGACGATGAGGCTATTGCCGAACTCATACCGCCACCAATCGCTGTGGCAAAGGTTGAGAAATGCCCTGTCTGCCAATGACGACCGCTGTACCAGGTCGGACTATAACCATCTGAGCTTTGCTGCTTAGCGGCCAGTAATTCTGAGAACTTATCACCCCAGGCCTGCTCCACATCTAGGGCCATCGCATAAGGAAGGTATTGCTCAAATAAACGCGGTGTTTTCTCTATGGGGTATTTAAGATCCAGTTCATCTTTTTCTGACACAGTCAGAAATAACTTAAACCCATCGGCTTTATCCAGCAATCTCCGCCCTGCAAGTGTTGGTGCTTTAAGCCATTGGTAAAACAGATAATTAATCAGGACAATTGATAGCCCAAAAATAAATAACGTCGGTGAGCCTTCTCGCATTGCAGTTGTTAAACCAAAAACTTCACCCCCTATAAAAGGAACGGCAAAGAGACTCATGAAGAGTGCGCTCATAAGCGGCACAATTCCCCGTTCTGCAAAAAACAATTTCCATTTCTTATAGGCTGCCACCAATAGACCCGTTAAGCCGACCGTCCAGCCCGATAACCAGACCATAAAAAAAGCAGACACTGCCATTTGTTCCTTCGGCAGCATGAGGATAATCGCCACAATAAAGCTAATTGAGAGAATAATGGCCGGCACCATCCAGCTAGAGTTGGTGAGAAAATAGCGATATTCATAATTCAGAGCTAACGCATGTTTGTGCGCTACTTTGGCTTCACTCAGAATCTTGTGGTTGCTCTGCTTCAACTCAATCGATTTTGCATAACTCCGAAACAGCTTCTTGATCAGCTTTTTCTCTCCTGTCGCTAATGGCTCTCGTCCTTCCAGAAGATTAAGCGTATAACGACCGTCCATCTCATCAATATGCAACCACCCTTTGACCGCCAAATTAACGACCGAGGTGGCGAATGTTTTATCGCTATAGCCCATATTGCGAATAAAGTTGATCGAGGCCGGAGAATATCCCTCAGGAGGCCGGTAGTGCGGGATAATAACACCCGCTTCTGGGTCACGCCCGACCCGTCGCCAGGCAATCAGGTAGTAACAGAGAATAACCAAAATCCCCGCCACACCCCACATCACCTCCCTGTTATCCTTAATCAGAGAATCAACCTGCTCGTTAATATCAGGCTGGTGGATATACCCTTTTGGCCAGCTAACCACAATCGTTAGCCCCTCCTTACCCGCAAGCGGGCGTGTTGTCTGAAACAACACCGAGCCATCGTACTTTTGCCTGGCCTGATAATCTTGCCCCTTCCCGCCTTGTCGGCCGGTATAACCTTCGTAACGCACTTGCTCCAGAGGGATTCCATACGGTAATGATACGGTGGCAGATGCCTTTTCTATCGGAAACGACCAACCATTGCCCGTCGCATTCCAGTAAAGCTCGTCATGATCATCAAAGTAACCGATCTGACGCGTTGTTTCGTAGAGGATGGTGTAACGGTATATGCCGGGCGAGAGAAAGCGCTCTTTCTGCCCTATGTAGAGGCGAACACCATTATTCTGGCGCTCCTCACGAAACTGTTCAGGCGCACCATCTCGCAAAACCGAGATCGCTTTAAATCCAACACGATAACGATTCCCAAGATGGTCTTTATAATCGGTCGGAAAGTCACGATAAATACCCCGCTTTATCGACTGTCCTTCAGCTCGAACCGTTATCACCTCTTCAACCCGCATCGAACTGTCTTTTCGAACCTCAATGTTGCTATTAAATTGAAGAATAACCTCACTGGCCAGCAGGTTAAATGAGCCAAAGAACAAAAACAGTGCAAAGATTCTGTGCATCATTTTGACCATTTGGGCGGCTCCTTTTCCAGAGAAGATTCCAGTTCAAACAGTTCAGCCGGTTTAAACCCAACTCTTCGTGCTATCAATAAATCAGGAAAAGAATCGATACGCGTATTAAGGTTTCGAACTGCCCCGTTGTAGTAACGGCGGGCCAACTGAATATCACTTTCGAGCAATGAAAGGTTCTGTTGTAATGAGAGGAATTGCT
>QNFJ01000165.1 GCA_003646305.1 Gammaproteobacteria bacterium
ATTAAAACCAGTCTCGCCAAGCACAACAACGGCTCCACCGGTCATGTATTCACAACCGTGATCACCAATCCCTTCAACAACCGCCAGCGCCCCCGAGTTACGAACACAGAATCGCTCTCCGGCTAAACCTGATGCTAGTAGTTTTCCACCTGTCGCTCCATATAGGCAGGTATTGCCCATAATTATTGCTCGACTGCTTTCAAACTGACTACCTTGTGGTGGACGAATAACTAATTTGCCGCCAGCCATTCCTTTGCCAACATAATCATTGGCATCACCATCGAGGTACATATTCAGACCACCGGCGTTCCAGACACCAAAGCTCTGCCCGGCACTACCTTGTAATCGAAGTGTGATGGGCTGTTCAGCCATCCCATCGTTACCATGCCGCCGAGCAATCTCACCTGACAGCCGGGCACCAATTGAGCGATTGATATTTCCAACAACATAGGAAAACTCACCACCACTTTTACTTTCGATCGCAGGTAATGCATCGACAACCATCTGCTCAGCCAATTCACCTTTATCAAAAGGGTCATTTTTAGGCGTAACACAGTAAGCCCTTTTCCCCTGGTTTTCGGGCCGTACTTCGAGGATGGGGGTAAGATCAAGTCCGCTCTGCTTACTGGTTTCCCCTTCAATGACTTTCAGCAAATCTGTTCGCCCAACAGCCTCTTCAAGGGAGTGGAGTCCCAGTGATGCCAGACATTCCCGAACCTCTTCAGCAATAAAGCGGAAGTAGTTCTTAACAAAATCCACTTCGCCTCGATAATATTTGGAGCGAAGAACATTATGCTGTGTGGCAATGCCGGTCGCACAGTTATTCAAGTGACAGATCCGCAGGTATTTACAGCCCATTGCAACCATTGGTCCCGTTCCAAAAGCAAAGCTCTCTGCGCCGATAAGAGCGGCTTTAATCACGTCGAGGCCGGTCTTAAGCCCCCCGTCTGTCTGGATGCGTACTTTGTCGCGTAGATCATTCCCTAAAAGGGTTTGATGCGTCTCGGCAAGTCCCAGCTCCCAGGGTGAACCGGCATTATGAACCGATGTCAGCGGACTTGCACCCGTTCCTCCGTCGTGCCCAGAGATGGTAATAAGGTCTGCATAGGCTTTTGCAACGCCCGCTGCGATTGTCCCAACGCCCGCTTCTGAAACTAGTTTTACGGAAACTAATGCTTGTGGATTTACCTGCTTCAAGTCGTAGATCAATTGAGAAAGATCCTCAATTGAGTAGATATCGTGATGAGGAGGCGGGGAGATCAATGAAACTCCCGGTGTTGCATAACGTAGTGTCGCGATCATTTTATTGACCTTGTCACCCGGCAATTGTCCACCTTCCCCTGGCTTGGCACCTTGTGCCACTTTAATTTGAAGTACTTCTGCATTGACGAGGTAATGTGGTGTCACACCAAAACGACCCGAAGCGATCTGTTTGATTTTGGAAATCTTATTGGTTCCAAAACGGGCAGGATCTTCGCCCCCTTCGCCTGAGTTCGAGCGACCACCCAACTCATTCATTGCAATCGCTAATGTCTCATGTGCTTCTGGAGATAGCGCTCCCAATGACATCGCAGCAGAATCAAAACGTTTGTAAATCTCCTCAATCGATTCAACCTCATCGAGAGGTATTGCTGGCTGATCTGCGGTATTGAGCTCTAGCAGATCACGTAGCATGGCTGGGGAGCGGTTGTTCACAAGGTCTGCATAAACCTGATAATCTTCTGTTAAGCCAGACTGCACCGCCTTTTGCAGTGTGCCGACAACATCCGGGTTATAGGCATGGTATTCTCCGCCATGAACAAACTTAAGCAAACCACCTTGGCCTTGTTGCTTACGGCTATTCCATGCCTCTTTTGAAAGTTTGATTGCATCCGCTTCCAAATCTGTAAAAGAGGCACCCTGGATCCGGTTTGTTGTTCCACAAAAACAAAGCTCGACAACCTCATCCGCAAGACCAACACACTCGAAAAGTTGGGCGCCACGATAACTTCCGATTGTGGAAATCCCCATTTTTGAGGTTATTTTATAAAGCCCTTTATTAATGCCTCTCCGGTAAGCCTTAGCAAGATCTGATTCAGATTGACCATTCACTTCGCCGGCCACCATCATGCTATGAAGTGTTTCATAGGCTAAATAAGGATATACGGCACTGGCTCCATAGCCGATTAACACTGCGACCTGGTGAGAGTCGCGCGCCGTACCCGTTTCGATCACCAGGTTGACATTGCAACGCAGCCCTGACTTGACAAGATGATGATGAATGGCACCCGTTGCGAGCACGGCGGAGATGACCAATTCATCTTCTTTAAGGCAACGGTCTGAAAGGGCAAGTATCACTTTCCCAGAACGAGCCGCTTCTTCTGCCTTCTGGCAAACTGCCTCAATGGCGCCTCTCAAAGAGCTTTCTGCAGAGTAGGCAAGACTGATCACCGCGTGACTGTAGTTTGTCTCGTCCATCGCGAGCAGCTGTCTGAATTTACTTTCAGACAATACAGGTGAATCACAGACTAAGCGTGCCGCATGCTCAGCTGTTTCAGTAAACATGTTCTTCTCGCGCCCAAAGCAGGTCTCAAGAGACATCACCACCTGTTCACGAATTGGATCGATCGGTGGGTTCGTTACCTGCGCAAATTGCTGACGAAAATTGTCGTAAAGGCTTCTAACCTGCTTCGAGAGAACCGGCAGCGGCTTATCATCACCCATTGACCCTATTGCTTCTTGCCCTGCATTAGCCAAGACCTTGAGGACCTGGTCTTTCTCTTCAAATGTGACCTGGAAGAACTTCTCATAAACTGCTAACAGCTCTTCGCTAAGCGGATCGCTGGTTAATGGGTCACTTTTCCTGGGCGTACTGAGGTACTGTGTGTTTTTTGCTAACCATTTCCGGTACGGTTGACGATTTTTCAACTGCTCGTCGATGTCTTTAGGTAGCAAAAGTTTACCGGTCAGCGTATCTGCCGCCAGCATTTCACCTGGTTTCAGACGGCCTTTGGCAACAACATCTTCCGGTTTATAGGGGTAGACACCAATTTCAGAGGCTAAGGTGATATGGCGATCCTTTGTGATCACATATCGTGCTGGACGGAGTCCATTTCTATCAAGAGAGCAACTGGCGTAACGGCCATCGGTCATCACGATCGCTGCAGGACCATCCCAGGCTTCCATGTGCATGGAGTTATATTCATAGAAAGCGCGTAGATCAGAATCCATCGCATCCATGTTCTGCCATGCAGGTGGCACTAACATGCGCATAATGCGGAAAATATCCATTCCACCGGCTCTCAGACCCTCAAGCATATTGTCCATACTGCTTGAGTCAGAACCCTCCATTGAAACCCAGGGACGAATATCATCCAAGCTTGGAATTAGTGGTGTTTCAAAGGTAAAGCTTCTTGCTTGAGCCCAACTTCTATTGCCTTCAATCGTGTTGATCTCACCATTATGGGCAAGATAGCGAAAGGGTTGCGCGAGACGCCACTGAGGGAATGTATTCGTTGCAAATCGTTGGTGAAAAACGCAAATTGATGAGGCCAGAGAAGGATCTTTCAGGTCCAGATAGAAAACTGGAAGTGCCTCGGGCATCACTAATCCTTTATAGGAAATGACGCTCGATGAGAGACTGGTGACGTAAAAAACCTCATCCTGGTGTTCAATCAGTTTTTCTGCGCGGCGGCGAGCGATATAAAGTAGGCGATCAAGTTCGGCAGGCTCCATAGCGTCAGGCGCACCGACAAATAGTTGTTCAATCTTTGGGAGCGTCAATAGCGCTTGCTCACCACATGCTTCTGTATTGACAGGAACTGGACGCCAGCCCTTAATTGACAAGCCCTCTTTAGCGACTTCGGTCTTGAGGATTTTTCTAGCAAATGCAGCTTTACCTTCATCCTGGTTCAGGAAGATCATCCCGACCGCATAGAGCTTACCTAGCTCAATTCCCTGTTCCATCGCTTTGGCGCGCAAGAAGGCGTCGGGCTTCTTCATCAGCAGACCACAACCATCACCGGTTTTCCCGTCAGCTGCAACAGCACCCCTGTGTGTCAGGCGTGCTAATGCATCGATGGAAGTGCTTACCAGCCAATGGCTTGGTTTGTCATCCATCTGGGCAATCAAACCAAAACCACAGCTATCTTTCTCAAACTCAGGCCGATATAGGCCCGAAGCGGTCAATTTTGAAGGCTTCACGGAAAAGATCACCTTAGCTTATATTAAATAAAAAAGGGACTTGTGCGGGTTATTCAAACGCAAGTCGGCCAGTGATTATATCTCTCGATTCTTAATCAGGCAAGAAAGAGAGAGATGAGGCGGGAAGGCAATAACGGCTATACAACTAGATTCAATCTGAAGCGGCCGGGCTAGCCGCATCACGAATTTCCAGTTGAATCGTTTCTAGCGAACGAGCCCATGGCTTTAGTTTTTGCAATGCCCGAGGCAGTTTTTTAATAGCCTCTTTTGCCGATTCCTTTGATGGATAGATTCCGTAGAGTAAGGGATACCAGTCCTTTCCTTTTTTGACCACACGATAATAAGCGAAAGGCTCCTTGTCTTTCTGTGTCTCAATATAATGAGTGATTGAGGCGCCGTCACTTCCACCCATTATTTGCAGAGTAAACATTTCCATTTTCTGGCTTAACAGCCATTTTTCCTGATGGATCGCTATCGTGGTCTTTTTGTCTTCAATAATTGAAACAGGTGGAGGAGTGGCAGCTGCCTCAATCTGTTCCTGTTCTGGCGCGGCCTCTGAGGGTTTAATTTCGGGCGTAATTTTTTTCGGTAGTTCTATCGCTTTAGTTGCCTCAATAACTTCTAATTTCACTGGAACAGGCACTTCGGGTTCGACTCTTTTCAGCTCAGGCAACGGTTTTTGTATCTGCGGGAGGGAGGGCTTTGTAAGCTCATTTCTTATAGCCTGCTCAGGCTGAATTGTCGTTATTTCAATGGGTGGCACAAGTGCAACGGGATCACTTTTCTCAACAAGTTTTATCTCTTCTGGCTTTTCGGGCAAGAAATCCTCGCCGGGCGCCACGCTTCCGTCAACTATTCCG
>QNFJ01000166.1 GCA_003646305.1 Gammaproteobacteria bacterium
GATTACGCAACTACTATATATGAAGCCAAGAATAAAATTAAAATGCATCTCATGATAAGTAATGATGATGGATATACGGCAAAAGGATTAATCTGTCTTGCGGATGCTCTAAAACCATTTGCAAGGATTTCCGTCGTTGCACCAGAGCGAAACCAAAGCGGAGCGAGCAACTCTTTAACTCTGGATAGCCCCTTAAGAGCTCGGCAGATGAAAAATGGATTTATCCAGGTGGATGGGACACCAACGGACTGTGTCCATCTGGCGATTACCGGGCTTTTGAAAGATGAGCCTGATATGGTTTTCTCAGGCATCAATCATGGTGCTAACCTTGGAGACGATGTGCTCTATTCCGGTACGGTCGCAGCGGCTACCGAAGGCCGGTTTCTTGGTCTGCCTGCCGTTGCAATTTCAATGGTTTCATCTAACCCACAATATCTTGAAACAGCAGCTCATGTTGCCGTGACGTTGTTTAAAAAACTACTGAAAGAACCGCTACCTCAGGACACGATTCTCAATGTAAATGTTCCCGATATCCCTTTAGATCAGATAAAGGGCTACCAGGCAACACGACTTGGGCAACGACATAAATCAGAGCCAGTTATTGAAGCTAGAGATCCGCGAGGACGTAAAATTTACTGGGTTGGCCCGCCAGGTGGTGAGCAGGATGCAGGTCCTGGAACCGATTTTTATGCAATCAATAATAAACAGGTTTCAGTCACGCCCTTGCAAATCGACTTAACACGATATGATGATGTCGAAAAGCTCAGTGCCTGGTTGCAAAAGGATGTTGACGCATAATGTTTGACCTTGTAGGCATTGGAATGACTTCGCGTAGAACGCGTGAGCGAATGATTGATCGGCTTAAGCAGCAGGGCATCAAGAATCCACTTGTTCTGGAGGCAATGCGCGCGACACCTCGGCATATTTTTGTTGAAGAGGCTTTATCGAGTCGAGCATACGAAGATACGGCGCTTCCAATTGGTTATGGACAGACTATTTCGCAGCCCTATATTGTGGCAAAAATGACCGAGTTGTTGATAGAGAGTGGTGTGCCAGATAAGGTTCTGGAAATTGGAACTGGCTCAGGCTATCAGACGGCCATTTTGTCACATATTGCTCCGCGCATTTTTTCTGTAGAAAGAATACTGCCACTACAGCAACAGGCAAAAGAGAGAATTCAGGCGTTGAAGATGCGCAATATCAGCTTTAAATATAGCGACGGGGGTTGGGGCTGGCCAGAGTACGGCCCTTACAATGGGATTTTAGTGGCTGCGGCACCTGCTGAAATCCCTCATGCACTATTGGAGCAGATGGCTGACGGGGCGGTTATGCTGATTCCTGTGGGAGGTGACCGCCTTCAGTCACTACAGAGAGTGGTGCGAAAGGGTAACGAGTTTGAGGTTGAATTGATTGAAAATGTTAGTTTCGTTCCATTTTTGTCAGGGCGTGGCCAGTAATGTTTAATAAGCTTTATAGTAAGGTGCTTTCATGGTCTAGGCACCGGCATGCAGAGTGGTATCTGGGCGGGCTGAGCTTTGCCGAGTCATCATTTTTTCCTATTCCTCCTGACGTCTTACTTGCGCCAATGTCTTTGGCTCAGCCTGAGAAGGCGGTGCGCTTCGCCTTACTGACGACGATCGCCTCCGTTCTTGGCGGAATATTTGGCTACCTGATTGGCTATTTCTTTATTGATTTGATCATTCCCTGGCTTGAAAATAGCCATTACTGGGAGAAGTACCTGACAGCACGAGAGTGGTTTGCTGAATGGGGCTTCTGGGCGGTATTTATTGCCGGCTTCTCGCCCATTCCATATAAAGTTTTTACATTGACAGCGGGCGCGCTTTCAATGGCATTTATTCCTTTTGTGATCGCCTCCGCTATTGGGCGTGGTGCCCGTTTCTTTCTTGTTGCAATGCTGCTTTCCTGGGGTGGAGAAAGGCTGGAGAAAACGCTGCACATATACATTAACAGGATCGGTTGGGGAGTGATGATCTTGCTAGTGGCTGGAATTCTAATATATAAGCTCTGACTGGCCTCTGCCTTTGTTGAAGAGAAGAGGGGGGAGAGACTTGGATATAAGAGCATCTAATATAACCGGTTCGGCTCCAGTTCTCTGGGTCTTTCTCACGCTGAATTTTTTTTATCTGACAGGCTGCATTTCTGGCTCGGTTAGCGCACCCGTTACTCACAGAAGCTATAGCTTAAATGAGCATTCCCGTTCTTATGAAGTGAGGCGGGGAGACACGCTTTACTCGATTGCCTGGCAAACACGAAATAATATTAAAGAACTAGCCAGCTGGAATGGAATCAAGCCTCCTTACACTATATATCCGGGACAAAAAATCAGCTTTTCTAAGAAGGCTAAATACAAAAAAAAAGCACCTAAGGTTAAAAAAACAGTCCCCTACGCAAGCAAAAAAAATACAGTTCACCATAAAAATCAAAAACTTAAGAAAAACTTAAAAAAAACACTAAAGGTTCGTTGGCAATGGCCGTTAAAAGGGTCACTTGATAAGAAGTTTTCAAGTAAAGAAGGAAGAGACGGAATTGATATTACTGCAAGGAAAGATGTAATCGTCAAAGCAGCGGCGGATGGAAAGGTTGTTTATAGCGGTAGTGGATTAATTGGATACGGTAATCTACTGATTATTAAACATAACGAAGAATTCCTAAGCGCTTACGGTTTCAACAGGCGGTTGCTGGCAAAAGAGGGTGCTTTTGTCAAAGCAGGAGAGAAAATAGCCGAGGCGGGATTAATTGCTGGTCAGAGAAAATTGCATTTCGAGATTAGACGAAAAGGCAAGCCAGTCAACCCTCTGCATTATCTTCCTCCATTAAAATAAAAGTAGCGAACTGTAATTGATTTTGGGAGAACGGTATGTTGGTCAACGAGATGCAAGCAGAAGAATTACTAAACAAACATGATTACGGCGTTCGTCGGCGTGATCCGGGTAGTAGAAGGGCTTCCTCAGTACCCGCTAAAGAGCCAACACAGGAACAGAAAATGGCTGAAGAGGCTGGTCATGATGCGACCAGATTGTATCTTAACGAATTAGCCCGTTCTAAGTTACTGACAGCAGAGGAAGAACAAAAATATGGTCGTCTGGTTCAGCAAGGTGATGAGGCAGCACGACAGATAATGATTGAGAGCAACCTGCGTTTGGTTGTTAAAATCTCCAAAAGATATTTAAACAGAGGTTTGCCGCTTCTTGATCTGATCGAAGAGGGAAATTTGGGTTTGATCAGAGGGGTTGAGAAGTTTGACCCAGATCGGGGTTTTCGCTTTTCTACCTACGCAACGTGGTGGATTCGCCAGACGATTGAAAGAGCAATTATGAATCAGACGAGGACGATTCGTCTTCCAATTCATATTGTTAAAGAGATGAATGTTTACCTGAAAGCTTCCAGAAGGCTGGCACAGAAACTGGATCACGAGCCGACAGCAGAAGAGATTGCCAACGATCTCGACAGGCCTGTTGAGAATGTTGTGAAAATGTTAAGACTGAATAAAGAGCGTGCTACATCGGTTGACGCGACTTATGGAAAAGATACCGACCTTTCTTTGCTTGACACAATCGTTGATGAAGGGAGCCACGAGCCTTCTGAAGCGCTGCAGGAAGATTCAATGAAAGGGAGCATTGTTGACTGGGTCGGACAGTTAAATGAAAAGCAATGTGAAGTTATTTCGCGTCGCTACGGATTACGTGGTTATGAGATTGCCACACTTGAAAAGGTTGCTAATGAACTGGGTGTAACGCGGGAAAGAGTTCGCCAGATTCAAATGGATGGTTTAAAGCAACTTCGAATTCTTATGGAGCAACAAGGTTACTCCATGGAAGCGATATTTCACTAGATTCCTCCACAAAGAAGTTATTAATGAGCCCTCTTGAGGGCTCTTTTTTTGTCTGTATTTTATTGCCCTGCTTAATATGACTGATTCACCTAATCAGATATAATACTCCGCGTATGAAGTTCCTAATTGGGTCGAAAGATAAGGAGCTTTCAATATCATCTGTAGAGACAAGAACTCAGAGCATTAAATGGAAGAATTTCAACGCATTAAACGTCTCCCTCCCTATGTCTTTAATATTGTTAATGACCTGAAGGCGCAAGCGCGTGCCAGAGGGGAAGACATTATTGACTTTGGTATGGGGAATCCAGACCAGCCAACGCCAAAGCATATTGTCGATAAGATGATTGAAGCAACACAGCGGAGCGATACGCACCGTTATTCGGTGTCAAGGGGAATTCCGCGTCTTCGTAAGGCAATCTGTAACTGGTATCAGAATCGCTACGATGTTGAACTGGATTATGATTCACAGGCGATTGTTACGATCGGTTCAAAAGAAGGTCTTGCGCATCTGGCGCTGGCGACGGTCGGGCCGGGAGATGCCGTGCTTGTCCCGAATCCGGCATACCCCATTCACCCTTATGGTTTTGTGATAGCAGGTGCCGATATTCGCCATGTTCCCATGACGCCAAATGTCGATTTCTTTGCAGAGCTTGAAAAAGCCATTACTACCTCTTGGCCGAGGCCAAAAATGCTGGTTTTAAACTTTCCTGGAAACCCGACCACAGAATGCGTGGAGTTAGAGTTTTTTGAAAAAGTCATTGAAATAGCACGTGAACATAAAATCTGGGTTGTACATGATATCGCTTACGCAGATATTGTCTTTGATGGTTATAAAGCTCCCTCTATACTGCAGGTTCCTCGGGCAACCGAGGTCGCGGTAGAATTTTTCTCGCTATCTAAAAGCTACAATATGCCAGGTTGGCGAGTCGGTTTTATGGTTGGCAACCGTGAGTTGGTGGCGGCGCTTGCCCGGATTAAGTCATACCTTGACTACGGCATGTTTACACCCATTCAAATCGCCGCAATCACCGCGCTTGAAGGTCCTCAGGAGTGCGTGAAGGAAATTTGTGATATGTATCGTGATCGCCGTGATGTGTTGTGCGATGGTTTGAATTCGATCGGTTGGGAAGTGGAAAAACCGAAAGCAACCATGTTTGTTTGGGCGAAAATCCCTGA
>QNFJ01000167.1 GCA_003646305.1 Gammaproteobacteria bacterium
AACTTATGCCTTTTGGGGCGCAAAGCTGAATTAAGTGGGGCGTTAGCCCCGCTCCTCAAGCATTTTCCAGCGGTTAACAATCTCACAAAACAGTTTGGCGGTTTGTTCGGCATCATATTTTGCGGAATGTGCCTTGCTGTTATCCCATTCAATTCCAGCTTCTTTGGCGGCTCGAGCCAGGACTGTCTGCCCATAGGCAAGGCCACCTAATGTGGCAGTATCAAAGGTACTAAATGGGTGAAACGGGTTGCGTTTGATTCCGGTTCTGGCGACTGTAGCATTGAGAAAGCCGATATCAAAAGCTGGGTTATGGCCAACGAGAATGGCGCGGTTGCAGCCATTTTCCTTAATGGCCGTGCGAATGGGTCTGAACAGAGAGGTGAGCGCCTCTTTTTCATCAATTGCCATTCGAAAAGGGTGCCAGGGATCGATACCGGTAAAATCGAGTGCAGCTTGATCAAGTTTTGATCCGGCGAAGGGTTTTACGTTAAAAGCATGGGTCTCTTTAAGAGTGAGGCCGCCTTTTTCATCCATTTGAAGGATAACGGCTGCAATTTCCAGTAACGCATTTTTTTTTGCATCGAAGCCAGCAGTCTCCAGATCGATAATAACGGGGAGATAGCCACGGAAACGTTGTGCAAAAAGTGGTTTTTCGGCCTCTTGGCTCATATAGGGTTTGGTGCCTGAAATTTAGATTGGACTATTCTGCGTCGCAAATTGGTAAAAACCAAGTTAAATGCTATTTTTACAGCAGATTAAATTGATAAAGGCAGGGATTTTCAGGTTGTTTCTGGTGGCATTGAGGTAATATGCAAGAAGATGACTTCAGTGAGATAATTCCCTCCCCTAACGAAATCCAGATTTGTGGCGACTTGTTTACAACAAAAACAAAAATGAAGAATAAAAAGTTACTTAGAAGTAGTGATCTGTTACTGGTGGTAGGTCTAATTTCTGGGTTGTCAGGGTGCGCAACAACATCTGAATATGCGGACGAACGGGATCCGCTACAAAGCGTAAATCGTGCTGTTTATGAGTTTAATGACGCATTGGATGAGTATGCGCTAAAACCCATTGCTAAAGGATATCAATGGGTGATGCCAGGTTTTGCAGATAGAGGTGTTACTAACTTCTTTGGCAACTTGGATGATGTGCGTGTGACGATTAATGATCTGTTGCAATTCAAGCCGGGACAGGCGGGAGAAGATGGAAGCCGGTTTTTGATTAACACGACCCTGGGTATTGCGGGGTTTATGGATGTGGCGACCGGTTTTGGTTTTGAAAAGCATAACGAAGATTTTGGTCAGACATTGGGTGTTTGGGGAGTTCCGACCGGGCCCTATATTGTTTTACCTCTTTTTGGACCGAGCAGTGTACGAGGCGCTTTTGGGTTGGCGGGTGACTATGCAGCTGCCCCGGTCACTTATTTAGTAGATTGGGATGCGGCTCTGGCGCTAGGTGCTGTCGCTTTGATTGATTTTAGAGCGGATAATTTATCGGTGACTGATCTGGTTGATGAGGCGGCACTTGATAAATATGAATTTCTTCGTGACGGTTATTTTCAACATCGTGAATACCTGATTTATGATGGCAATCCACCAGAAGATGACGATGAATTCTTCGAGGAAGAAGCGTTTGAGTGACTGAACTCTTTAAGTCGATCGTAAAAAACCTTTGTCGGAAATGACAAAGGTTTTTTACGATCGACTTTTTTATTGCGGGCTCAACAAAGTTTCCAGGTGAGTTCTTCTCCTGCCATTAACGGAATCACTTTGCCGTCTGCAAAAGAATAGTTTGGTGGGATTTTCCAGGTTGATTTTTTCAAGGTAATTGTCTCGTTGTTGCGGGGAAGGCGATAAAAGTCGGCGCCATGGTGGCTAGCAAATCCTTCTAACCTATTGAGAGCGTTCGCCGACTCAAAAGCTGTCGCGTACAGTTCTATTGCGGCGTATGCGGTATAGCAACCAGCGCATCCACAGTCACTTTCTTTTGCCCCAACAGCATGTGGGGCACTATCAGTGCCGAGGAAAAACTTAGGATTACCACTGGTTGCCGCCTTAACCAGGGCTTCTCGGTGTTTCTCTCTTTTCAAAATGGGCAGGCAGTAGTAATGCGGGCGAATGCCACCAGCCAGGAGACTATTGCGGTTAAACAACAGGTGGTGTGCGGTGATTGTTGCGGCAATGGTCTCGGGTGCATCACTAACGAACTGAATAGCCTCTGCTGTTGTGGCGTGCTCAAGCACAACTCGGAGGGCGGGAAATGCTCTGGTGATGGCTATTAAGTGGCGATCTATAAATGCTTTTTCGCGATCAAAAATATCAACTGTACCATCAGTTACCTCGCCATGAACAAGCAGTGGAACCTCATGTTTCTCCATTTCAGCGAATATTGGATATATTTTCTGGATATCGGTCACGCCCGAATCAGAATTGGTTGTCGCGCCAGCGGGATAGAGTTTAAAAGCAATCGTCTGCTCGTTCTCTGCAACACGCCGAACCTCATCAGCTGTTGTTGAATTTGTCAGGTACAACGCCATGAGTGGATTAAATGGCTGTCCCGCAGGGAGTGTGTCAAGAATTGCCTTTCTATAATCAAGCGCCAGCTCAACAGTTGTCACAGGCGGCCTCAGATTCGGCATGATAATGGCGCGGCCAAACTGCCTTGCAGCGTGGGGTGTAGTGTCCCTTAGGGCATCACCTTCGCGAAGGTGAAGGTGCCAGTCATCGGGGCGGGTGATGGTGAGTTCATTTATCATGGGAGCAATATTGCAGTGATTGAAAACCTGTTCATTGTAAACCGATTTGCGTACAACCATTAAAATTAGGAAAATAGGGGGCTGGGTGAACGAGTAGGGCTTGAATTTAGCGATATTGCCCCTATTTAGTTCCTGTTGCCTTTTGCTATTAAGTTGAAATCAGATGCCAATTTACGAATACAAATGTGAAGCCTGCGAGCATGAGCTTGAAGCCCTTCAGAAGATGAGTGATGATCCATTAAAAGATTGCCCTGCCTGTTCGGCTGCTTCGCTCAAAAAGCAGATCTCAGCGGCCGGTTTCAGGTTGAAAGGCTCTGGTTGGTACGAGACCGATTTTAAGAGCGGCAGTAAAAAGAATCTGTCCGATGGTGGAGGTGGTAGCAGCTCAAAAACACCTCCCTGCGCAGCGACAGGGAAATGTCCTGCAAGTTAGTTTTAGCCTGAAATCAGGTTAACCCCTAAATTTAAATTATTTTTAAGCAGAGAAAAAAGAATGCGAAGCCATTATTGCGGTGAATTAAACGAGTCTCATCTCGGTCAGGAAGTTGAATTGTGTGGCTGGGTTAACCGCCGGCGAGATCATGGTGGCGTGATTTTCATTGATCTTCGTGATCGTGAAGGGGTGATGCAGGTGGTTTTTGACCCCGATGAGCCGGTTTCATTTGCGATTGCAGAAAGTGTTCGTAGTGAATATGTACTGAAACTGCGCGGTAAAGTGCGCGCTCGGCCAGAAGGGACAATCAACGAGAACATGGCCACAGGCCAGGTTGAGATGCTGGGTCTTGAGCTTGAAGTTTTAAACAAATCAGAAACCCCACCTTTTCAGATTGATGAACATGGTGAGGTCAACGAAGAGACTCGTCTACGCTATCGTTATATCGATTTGCGCCGTCCAGAAATGCTTGGCCGGATCAAAATGCGGAGTGAAACCACAAAGTTTCTACGTCGTTTCCTGGAAGAGGAAGGTTTTCTTGATATCGAAACACCTTTCCTGACCAAAGCGACACCAGAAGGGGCGCGTGATTACCTTGTGCCAAGTCGCGTGCATAACAACTCTTTTTATGCGCTGCCACAGTCTCCACAGCTCTTTAAGCAGTTGCTGATGGTGGGGGGGCTTGATCGTTATTACCAGATCGCCCGCTGCTTTAGAGACGAAGATCTGCGTGCAGATAGACAACCAGAATTCACCCAGCTTGATATTGAAACCTCTTTTATGAATGAGGGGCAGATTATCGAGTTAATTGAAGAGATGACGCGCCAGTTGTTTGATACGGCTCTTGACGTCCAATTGCCAACCGAATTCCCTCGTATGACCTACCAGGAGTCAATGCGCCGTTTTGGGTGTGATCGCCCTGATTTACGCTTTTCACTAGAGCTTATTGATATTGCGGATTTGATGGCCAATGTGGACTTTAAAGTTTTCTCTGGCCCAGCAATTGACCCGAAAGGGCGAGTTGTTGCATTGCGGATGCCGAATGGCAGTAGCCTGAGTCGTAAACAGATTGATGATTTGACAAAATTTGTCGGCATTTATGGCGCAAAAGGGCTCGCTTATATCAAAGTCAATGACCGTGCAGCGGGCGCAGAAGGGTTGCAGTCACCAATTTTGAAATTTCTACCCGACGAGGTCGTTGAGGCGGTTCTTGAAAGAACCGGTGCAGAAACAGGTGATCTGGTTTTCTTTGGAGCCGATAAAGAGAGTGTTGTGAACGAAGCGATGGGCGCACTGCGCGTTAAGCTTGGTCACGATGGTGGATTGGCTGAAGGAGACTGGAAACCGGTCTGGATTATCGATTTCCCCATGTTTGACTGGGATGAGGGTGGTAAACGCTGGAATGCGTTGCATCACCCATTTACAGCGCCATCCTGCTCGCTCGAAGAATTGAAAAATGATCCGGGCGCGGCACTATCACGCGCCTATGATTTGGTGCTGAATGGTACGGAAGTGGGTGGTGGTTCTATTCGTATTCACTCTTCAGATGTACAGTCAGAAGTCTTTACGTTGTTGGGAATCGGTGAAGAAGAGGCGCAGGAAAAATTTGGTTTTCTACTCGATGCGCTTAAGTATGGTTGTCCACCGCATGGCGGACTCGCATTTGGGCTAGATAGGCTAGTCATGTTGATGAGTGGCGCAAGCTCTATTCGTGATGTGATGGCCTTCCCGAAAACACAAACTGCTGCCTGTCCGCTAACCAATGCGCCCGCAGAAGTGAGTGATCTACAGCTGCGTGAGCTGGGTATTAAGCTACGTAA
>QNFJ01000168.1 GCA_003646305.1 Gammaproteobacteria bacterium
GGCCGATGCACTAAATTATGTACTACAGCTAGAGCAACGCGCCCCTCTCCCTTTTGAAGTCATTCGCCCTGCCGTTTCAAATGGTGCCGCCGGGTTGATGCAAATTGGCTTTGGCGCCAGCCTGGAAGAGGCAAAATCAGAACGGCTACGCAAAGAGCTGATCGCTTTTTATGAAGAGAACATCTGCAATAAAACAACACTGTTTGACGGCATGCGCGAGTTGCTTGATACACTCAGGCAAAGAGGGATTATCTGGGGTATCGTTACCAATAAACCCGCCTATCTCACTGACCCATTGATGGATCAACTCGGCTTAAGTAGCCTGGCCGGTTGCATCATAAGTGGTGATACAACCGCCTTCAGCAAACCTCATCCAGAACCACTCTTTGCTGCCTGTAGAGAAATCGACCGTACACCGGATGAATGCCTCTATGTCGGCGATGCAAAGCGTGATATTGAAGCAGGTATTCGTGCTGGCATGAAAACAATCATCGCCAATTATGGGTATATAGCCAGCATTCAAGCGACTGAAAACTGGGGCGCTAACGGCTCTATTGAGCATCCCGAAGTTCTGTTGAGCTGGTTAGATGCAAATAGTTGAACTCGACCTGGTCAGTGCCATTGCCTACCTGCTCCCAGCCATTATTATCGGTGCGTGGGCTGTCTATCTTTGGTTAAATCCGAAAATCACTCATCTGAAGGAAGAAAACAACCGTCTTGCCGTTAACCTGGAGCTTGAACTGCATTATGCCGAGGAGCAACGGCTCAGTTTTGAGGCCATAAAAGAGCAGTCAAAACTGAGCTTTTCAGAACTATCTCAACAGGCATTACGCAAAACAAATGAAGATTTTTTGCAACTCGCTCAGGAAAATTTCAATCGCCATCAGGTTACAGCAGAAGCCGCCCTCAGCCAAAAAGAGCAAGCTTTCAACACACTGCTCACTCCCATCCGTGAAACATTAAAGAAAACCACAGACGAGCTACAGGGGATCGAGAAAAACCGTATAGAGGCATACGGATCAATCAGCCAGTACCTGGAAAATATGACGTTGAGCCAGCAACAACTCCAGTTAGAAACACGTCATTTGGTACAAGCACTAAGACGCCCGGAGATACGGGGGCAATGGGGTGAATTAACCCTGAAACGGCTTGTTGAGCTAGCTGGAATGGCCGATCAATGCGACTTTTATGAACAAGAGCAGCAAAGCGGAGAAGAGGGCCCTATCCGCCCCGATATGATTATCCGCCTGGCCGATAACCGCGAAATTATCGTTGACGCCAAGACGCCACTCGATGCTTACCTCACGGCAACAGAAACAGCAGACGAAACGCTTCAAAATAAAGAACTGGAGCGGCATGCTCGCCAGGTACGTGAACGGATACGAGAGCTCTCCGGCAAGAAATACTGGGCTCAGTTTAAAAACTCCCCCGATTTTGTTGTTCTCTTTATTCCTGGGGATCAGTTTCTAAGTGCCGCACTTGAGAAAGACCCTGGATTACTTGAAGATGCACTTCGCAAAAAGATCATTCTAGCAACACCTACCAGCCTGATTGCGCTCCTGCGAACAGTCGCCTACGGTTGGCGTCAACTGGCACTTGCTGAAAATGCAGAGAATATCCGCGACCTGGGTGAAACACTCTACAAGCGTCTTGCAACCTTTACCGAGCACCTGTCAAAACTGGGTGGTTCACTCGATAAAAGTGTCGAATTTTTTAATAAATCTGTCGGCTCACTGGAGCGACAAGTCTTGCCCAGCGTTCGCCGTTTTGAAGAGATGGGCATTCAAGCAGAAAAAGAGATCGAACAGCTAGAGCCGATTGATAGAATCGCCCGTGACCTTACCAAACAACCTGAATCAGAACCCAAAAAGGAAAATTAGCCAGATGAGTTTTGCAGCAAAAAAAGATGAATTAAAAGACAAAGTAATTTTAATTACCGGTGCAGGTGGTGGCCTGGGACGAGCTGCCGCAAAAGCCTGTGCTGCACACGGTGCAACCACCATTCTACTTGGAAAAACCATTCCAAAACTGGAACAAACTTACGATGATATTATCGCCGCCGATGGCCCGGAGCCTGCCATTTACCCCATCGATTTTAATGGTGCGACCGAAGAAGATTACCAGCAGTTGGCTGAAATTGTAGAAAAGGAATTTGGGCGCCTGGATGGGCTTTTACATAATGCTGCCGAACTGGGAACCCCCGGTCCTGTTGCCAATATAGAGAGTTCAAGCTGGGCGAAAACATTTAACGTAAATCTACATGCACCCTTTATCCTGACCCGTGTATTACTGCCTCTTATGCGAAAAACTGGAGATGCTTCTATTATCTTCACAACCGATTCGGTTGCACGACAAGGAAAAGCCTACTGGGGAAGCTATGGTATCTCAAAAGTTGCCGCCGAAGGCCTTGCTCACACACTCGCTGAAGAATACGAAACAGGCGGTCATATTCGCGTCAATATTTTATCACCCGGCCCCATTCAGTCTCCCCTTAGAAAAAAAGCCTATGCAGGTGAAAATCCAGAAAATCTACCTACCGCACAAATCTTAGAGAAGTTCTGGTTGTATCTTTTCAGTTCTGCCAGCAAAGGCGTCACTAACAAGCTATTCCAGGGGAGTGACTCTCTGTAAATCCCCTTTATTGATACTCCTGTTTTTACAAGCACGCTATCTCCTAGTAAAATAGTCGGATAATTCCCAACAGAAAACTTTCATACTATGTCTGCAACAGAAAGCATCGCGCTAAAACGTGAAGTGAACGTCATTAGAATTCCAGATGGAATACCAGGACTTTTACCCGAAGGTGAAATTGTCACCTTGCACCAGTCGCTAGGTGGCACCTACACTGTAACAACCGAAAAAGGCTATATGGTTCGGATAGATGGTGCCGATGCAGATGCGTTAGGTAAAGAGCCTCAGCGTATTAGTGCAATGGAAGGCTCAACAGATAAAGAATCTGTTGAGCAAGGTGCGTGGGATATGATGCGAACCGTTTTTGATCCGGAAATCCCTGTCAATATCGTTGATCTTGGGCTCATCTACGAATGCACCGTTACGCCGGTTGCAGAAGATCAAAATAGCGTCAAAGTCACCATGACACTCACCGCACCTGGTTGCGGTATGGGGCCAGTTATCCAGGCCGATGTTGAACAAAAAATTCGCAATTTACCCGGTGTGCAAAGTGTCAATGTCGAAGTTGTTTTTGACCCGCCTTGGTCACAAGGAATGATGTCAGAAGTGGCTAAAGTTGAACTTGGTTTTATCTAATAAATCTAGCAAAAATGAATAAATCATTTAACTGGCTTGCACTGAGTATCGCTTTCACACTAATGGCCGTTCAACTTGTTTTTAATGATGCAGGTAGCGGTCGAGAGCTACCGTTACTCACCACCCTTTTCATCAATGAGGTGGGCGCTTTTATATCCCTGTTCGGCTTGATAAGTGGAATAAAAAAGCTCCAATCTGAAGGGACCACCGCGCTGACCATTTCCAGCATAATTCTTTGCGTATTGTTTGCCGCTACCTTTTTCTGGAATGGTTACCAATACTGGCCGAAATCATAAAGCCACACACCGGCAAACACCTAAACCTCGCTGATCAGGCTACTAAACGATCGAACCTATTTTGCAGGGAATAGGTGCACATCTTGTTGTGGGAACGGGAATGTCACTCCCTGAGTGTCGAATTCGTATTTAACCGCTTCCATCACATCCCAGTAAACATCCCAATAGTCTTCTGTTTTAGTCCAGGGTCGACAGATGATATTAACCGAAGAATCACCGAGTTCGTTCATCCGGACTATCGGCTTAGGTTCATTGAGTACCTTGGGGTGATCATCAAGCACTGTTTGTATGATCTTCTGGGCAGTAGTGAAATCATCGTCGTAACCTATACCAAAAACCATATCAACACGCCGTGTTTTACTGCCGGTTACATTAGTGATAGCGGCATTCCATACACTGTTATTGGGGATGACAATGAATTTATTGTCAAACGTTTTGATGGAAGTAGAAAGTAGCGTCATCGAATTAACGGTACCCGTAAAGCCATCAACTTCAACAACGTCCCCCATGTCGAAGGGGCGGTAAAGTAAAATCAGAATGCCGCTGGCAAAGTTTCCTAGGGTATTTTGAAGTGCCAAACCAATAACCAACCCAGCGGCGCCAATAAGTGCTAGCACCGGGCCAATATTGATACCAAGAATAGACACGGAAGCGATAAAGCCGATAAATAATACGATGCGTCTTGCGAATACCTTAATAAAGCTTTTAAGGAGAGAAGAAACATTGCTGATTTTTGTAAAGCGGTCGGCTATTTTACCCGTCAGATTGGCTAGCAGAATGACAAAAATCATGGCAACAACAAATTTAACAATGCTCACTAACATCGAAAGTCCCCCTTCATCAGAAGTGACCCATGCCTCAAGAGCTAGCCAAGCAGATTCTGTATTGCTGACATCAATCTCAATCCCAGAAAAAGCATCGGTATAAAGCCTCAATTCTTTTGTATCACCGCCTTTTTTTTCCAGCTCACTTAGTACCACCTCCATACGTTTAGCTACAGCTGCCTGAGCCAGCTTCATGGCGGCTATCTCCTCAAGTAGTTCATCTTTGAAGCTTTTAGCTTTTTCACTCTTAATTTTTTGATCCAGGCCAGCTTCAGTTGCCTTCTTGACAGCTTCAGCTATCCCCTTGTCGGCTTCGGCTACCTCCTTGTCGGCTTCGGCTACCTCCTTGTCGGCTTCGGCTACCTCCTTGTCAGCTTCGGCTACCTCCTTGTCAGCTTCGGCTGCTTTCTTCTCAGCTTCAGCTGCTTTCTTCTCAGCTTCAGCTGCTTTCTTCTCAGCTTCAGCTGCTTTCTTCTCGGCTTCGGCGGCCTCCTTAACTTCCAGGCGATGGGCAAGAATTTCAGATTGACTTAATTGTCTCGCTACTTGTTGTAATTGGCCTTGCCATGCAGCAGCTTCAATCTTTA
>QNFJ01000169.1 GCA_003646305.1 Gammaproteobacteria bacterium
AAAGGTATTTTTAACAATGGGTACAAGTTTAGGTACAAACTAAGGTTTTTAGGGCATGGCAGATAGCAATTTTATTAATGAAATCAAGAGGCGACGCACGTTTGCTATCATCTCTCACCCCGATGCGGGTAAAACGACGTTAACCGAGAAGTTACTACTTTTTGGCGGAGCGATTCAGATGGCAGGATCGGTAAAGGGTCGCAAAGCCGATCGACATGCCACCTCGGACTGGATGGAGATGGAAAAAGAGCGTGGTATCTCTGTCACTACTTCGGTGATGCAGTTTGTTCATAATAATTGCATTCTTAATCTGCTCGATACACCGGGGCATGAGGATTTCTCTGAAGATACCTACCGTACATTGACGGCGGTTGATTCGGCGTTGATGGTGATTGATTGCGCAAAAGGGGTTGAGAAAAGAACGATTAAACTGATGGAAGTTTGTCGGTTGCGGACAACGCCCATTATCACCTTTATCAATAAGATGGATCGAGAGGGGAGAGACCCTATTGAGCTGCTTGATGAAGTGGAAGATATTCTAAATATTAACTGCGCACCGATGACTTGGCCAATCGGAATGGGTAAGCGCTTTAAGGGGGTTTATCATCTTTATACCGATTCTATTCACCTCTTTAGTGCAACGCATGGTGGCAAAATTGCAGAAGGAGAGGTGATTCAAGGGTTGGATAACTCACGGCTTGATGAGTTGTTAGATGGGCAGGCGAATGAACTGCGTGAAGAGATTGAACTGGTACGGGGTGCAAGCCATGAGTTTGATATTGATGCTTACTTGGCTGGTAAATTAACACCGGTCTTCTTCGGCTCTGCCATTAATAACTTTGGTATTCAAGAGTTGCTTGATGCCTTTGCTAGCTATGCGCCAGGACCTCAACCGCGTGAAGCGGAACAGCGTGAAGTGAAGCCTGATGAATCTAAGTTCAGTGGTTTTGTCTTTAAGGTGCAAGCCAATATGGATCCTTCACACCGTGATAGAGTCGCCTTTATGCGTGTCTGCTCTGGGCAGTTTAAGAAAGGTATGAAAATGACTCATGTTCGCCTTGGTAAGACGGTGCAGATTGCCAATGCGATCACTTTTCAAGCAGATAGCCGTAAGAATGTAGAAGAGGCCTGGCCGGGAGATATTATTGGCTTGCATAATCACGGGACAATTCAGGTGGGTGACACTTTTACGCAGGGTGAAACACTCAAGTTTGGCGGTATTCCTTACTTCGCTCCCGAGCTTTTTAGGCGTGTAATTTTGAAAGACCCGCTTAGGATGAAAGCACTCCAAAAAGGGTTGATTCAGCTGACCGAAGAGGGGGCAACGCAGCTTTATCGTCCACTTCGCAATAATGATCTTATTTTGGGCGCTGTTGGTGTGTTGCAGTTTGATGTGACGGCACACCGGCTTAAAAATGAGTACAACGTCGAGTGTGTTTACGACAGCGTCCCAGTTAATACTGCTCGCTGGGTCAGTTGTGATGATCCAAAGTTATTCGAAGAGTTCAAGAAAAAGGCGTACGCTAACTTAGCAGCGGATGGAGGGGGTTATCCCGTCTATCTCGCTAGCAGCCGTGTTAATTTGCAGTTGACGGAAGAGCGTTGGCCTGACGTTACGTTTAGTGCAACGAGGGAGCTTTAAGTTTAACATCATCCTCTTTTCAGGTGGAAAATTGGAACAGAGGGTTAATTGAAACACGTGGCTATTTAAAAGGGTGATGAGATGACAGGAAAAAGCTATACAATTGATAGCCTTGAACTGGGGCCGATGGAGAATTTTGTCTATTTGATTCAAGATGATGCGACTGGTCGAGCAGCGGTTGTTGATCCGGCGTGGGATGTGCCCGCTATCCTTTCTCTGGCAGAACAGAAAGGGGTGAAAATCACCGATATCCTGCTGACTCATAGCCATCACGATCATATTAATGGCCTAGAAGGTGTACTGGACCGGTATGACGCGCAACTCCATCTATTAAAGCCGGAGGCTGAGTTCTGGGGCAACTGTCTCGACCTTCCAACGCTGCATCATGGGGGTGATAAGATCGAGCTGGGTGAGACTGAAATTGAGATCTTACATACACCAGGACATACACCGGGTTCTGCCTGCTATCGATTGGGTGATGAGCTGATTACTGGCGATACAATGTTTGTATTCGGTTGCGGCCGCTGTGATTTAGCAGGCGGGAACCCAGAAGTGATGTTTAATACACTAAGGCGGTTAAAAGGTGAGCTGCTAGACTCTACGGTCATCCTTCCTGGTCATAATTATGCTGTACAGCCTACGGTGACAATGAAAGAGCAGGTTGAAGGGAACCCTTTCTTTCATCAAGATAATGTTGCCGATTTTGTGCAATACAGGATGCATACGCCAAAGCGTAAATCACCTTATGAGTCAGAATCGAAAGATTGCTGTCACCATTGATTTGAGCTGAAATTGCAGGCAATTTAAAGATGAATAGTGATCGAGTAGAGCTATTAAATGCCTTAAGCGAGAGTCCACCACTAGAGCAACTATCTCAAAGCTCTTTGGGTGATCTGCTTGAGCAAGGCTCGGAGCTTTTTCTGGAACAGGGAGAGCGCTTAGCCCTTCGGCGTGGCGATCATGAAGGTGGGCTGTTTATTATTGTTTCAGGGAAGCTTTCATTTGTCTCTAACAGTGCTTCATCGGGAGATCAGGCTCTGGATGAAATGGGCTGCGGTGATCTTGTTGGTGATTTCATCACCAAAATTGGTGGCAATTCGAAAGCGTTGTTGGTGGCGGCAGAGCCGGTACGGCTTTTTAGCATTTCATTGGACGGACTTAACAGGCTCTTTGAAGAACAGCCCGAAGCAGAACTCCATTTTGACATTACGCTTCGCCAGCTGGTTTATCGTGCCCAGCTGGCTGTCCATTTGAGTGACCTCTTTGGGATACAGGCGCCATCGGCTTTTAGTGAGTTAGTGGATGAGGTCGAGTGGCGAAGTTTGTGTAGTGGTGAAGTGCTATACCGACAGAATGATCCGGGTGACTCGGTTTATATCGTGCTTGCGGGAAGGATGCGCGCTTCGGTTAAGGAACGCGATGGCAAACAGAGAACTGTCAATGAAATGAGCGCGGGAGAGACAGTTGGCGAGGTTGCTTTGCTGACGAGTTCACAGCGAGCAGCAACGCTAATAGCAGCGCGTGATACGGTTCTTGCGCGTCTTTCGAGTGCGGCTTTTGAGAAGCTGACGGACCGCTACCCGCGTATTATGCTGCAAATTGCTCGTTTGATTGGCCTGCGGCTCAGGAAGCAGTGGTCTGATAAAAAGAATCATCATAGTCGAGGGGCAACCTTTGTCATCGTGCCGGTTCACCACGAATTTGATGTTGATAGTTTTGTTTCATCACTTTTTGAGACGCTCAAGTTTACCGGTTCTACAGTCTGCTTTAACTCGGATCAGGTTGATATCGCTCTGGGGCACAGGGGCATTTCTAATGAACCTTGTACCAGCGCGAAAAGCACTCAGATAGCGCAATGGTTTCATGAGCAAGAGGTGAGCTATCAAAATATTATCCTGATAGCGGATGGTCCTTGGTCAAACTGGTCTGAACGGGCAATTAGGCAGGCGGATCATGTGTTGCTTGTGGCAGACTCTGAGGCGAGTGTTGAGCCAGGATCTCGAGAGAAAAAGATCAATGCATTATGGGATTTTTCGAGCCACTTGAAGCAAAGTTTAGTGTTACTTCATCCTGCTGAAACGAAAGAAATCAGCGGGACAGAACTGTGGCTTAGGGGGCGTCGACTAAATGGTTTTTATCATGTGAACTCGGGCTCAGCGGATGATTTTGCGCGGCTAGCCAGAATTCTAACGGGGCAGGCCAATGCGCTGGTTCTGGGTGGCGGGGGTGCACGTGGATACGCCCATATTGGTGTCCTCCGGGCACTGGAAGAAAATGGTGTGTCAATTGATATGGTTTGTGGAACGAGTATTGGGGCGATTATCGCAGCCGGTGTCGCCCTACAATACGATTCAAAAAAGATTTCGAGAATTTGCGGTCAATATTTTCGGAGTTTCTTTGATTACACATTGCCTGTTATCTCTTTGATTAGGGGGCGGAAAATAGAGCATAATTTGCAAGCTGCCCTGGGTGATACGCGAATCGAAGATTTGCCGCTTCCCTATTTTTGCATCTCTACAAACCTGACTCGAGCGGAACAGGTCGTCCATAACCGGGGCTCTTTGACACGTGCAATTCGTGCCAGCATGAGTCTGCCAGCGATGGTTCCACCAGTCTTTCAATCGGGTGATTTATTAGTCGATGGCGGTGTATTGAATAACTTGCCAATCGATGTGATGTACGAGCTCTGCTCCGGCGGGAATATCATTGCGGTGGATATTTCGCCAAAGATCGATTTGGCGAATAACGATGAGTTTTCGGTTTCTGTCTCCGGATTACGGCTTTTATTATCGCGCCTGAACCCTTTCCGAAGTAAGCGCTACCGCCCCAGTATTTTTGATGTTCTTTCTCGTTCGATAACGCTCGCTGCGGTTAACCGGAGTATGCGGCAGGAGGAGCAAGATTTGGCGAGCCTTTATCTATTGCTGCCTGTTGAGAGTATAGGGACGCTTGAATACGACCAACTGGAGCAGATATCGAATCTTGGTTATGCCTCGTCAATTAAGCAGGTGACTGAGTGGTGTCGGAGTCATGAGCGGGACTAAATTCTGCGGTAAGCGGCGCGTGGTCTGAGCAGCCAAAACCACCGGTTTGATTGACGACAACCTTCTGACATTTCAAAGCGCTTGAGTGAAGCAGATAATCCAGTGTTCGATCCGCTGATTGAATCGTCGGATCGTTGGCAAAATAAGTCAGCCAGGCTGCTTTATCTTTCGAAAGTTGCTCTGTTGATGGAAGTACCGAAAAGTGCTTGTAGAGTAGCTGAAGTTCACTTTCTTCTTGGAACTCCTGACGGCTTTTATCATCGAGCTGTTGA
>QNFJ01000170.1 GCA_003646305.1 Gammaproteobacteria bacterium
CTTTTGATTAAATGCATCAAAAAGTTGCCGCAATCTCCCCACGTCCGAGAGTTCATCAAATCCCATCAAGTTTGTCTCACCGGAGAGCACATAATCCCCAGTCGGCTTTTTTTCACTTTTAAACGCCATGTGTGCCATCTCAACCGCACCAATCATCTCATTGTTAACTTTTTGCTGCGCTTCTTGCAGCTCATTAACAATCATTCTGCGTACCTCAGCTAGACTTTTTCCCTCAAAAGTTGAATTAAGGTAGTTAGAAATCTGTACAAGTTCAGAGGCAGAATAATGACGCTGAACATGAATAACCCGGTTCTGAACCTCCTGCTCATTTGTCACCAGAATCACCAGCACACGCGAATGAGAGAGTGGTAAAAATTCAATATGACGAAAATTAACCACATCACGCTTTGGCACAGAAACAAGCCCCGCCATGCTGGTTAAGCCCGAAAGTAACCTTGAAGCTGTTTCCAGGATATGAGAAGAATCCTCTTTTATTTCAATGCCTTCCCTAAGCTTCTCAAGCTGACTTATATGTAACGGCTGAATCGTTAAAAGTGAGTCAACAAATAGTCGGTAACCACTTGCTGTGGGTACTCGCCCTGCCGAAGTATGAGGCGCGACGACCAAACCCAACTCCTCAAGATCAGCCATCACATTTCGAATAGTCGCCGGACTTAAGTTGAGGCCAGAGTCTCGCGACAGAGCTCTTGACCCAATCGGCCGACCTTCTTCTATATATTTATGGACCAACACCTTGAGCAGGTGTTGCGTACGCTGATCTATTTCCTGGGAGCTACTCACAAAAGCCTCTGTACCGCAGATACACTAAAATCATAGAACCTCTGTAAAAGTGGTTGCACTTTACCAAAGACCCTTTCTGGCACTCATTCACTAAGAGTGCCAACCAAAACTAGCAATGGATTCTAAAACTGTCAAGATCATGCTACCTTTCCCTTCTTTTCATTAGCTGGAAATATAGTGGCTCCACACTCACAATTCAAAACCATCGGTCTAATTGGCAAGATTGGCGCCACCAACATTCGCCCAATTCTGACAGAAATCTATAACCACCTAATTAATAATAGCTTTCACGTTATTATTGATCATAATTGTGAAGAGCTAATCCAAGCAGCAGGCACAGAAACACATGGACTAGAAAGCATCAGTGACCTGTGTGATCTCGGAATTGTGGTTGGAGGCGATGGAACACTCTTGACTGCCGCAAGAGCACTTTCCAAAAAAGGCGTTCCCTTAATTGGCGTCAACATGGGCCGACTCGGCTTTTTAGTCGATATTTCACCCGACAATGTTTTAACCCGTCTGGATGAAATCCTTTCTGGAAAATACCGTTCAGAAGAGCGCTTTTTACTTGAAGCCAAAATCATACGGGATGAGCAGGTATTATTCGAGCACACTGCCATCAATGAGGTCGTTATTCAACGCTGGAATTCAACCAGCATGATTGAACTGGAAACTTGCATCGATGGCCGCTTCCTTAATGCCCAACGCTCAGATGGCCTGATTATCTCAACCCCAACCGGCTCAACGGCTTACGCACTATCAGGTGGAGGCCCCATTCTCTCTCCTTCACTGCAAGCCATCGTTCTCGTTCCGATCAATCCACACACCCTGAGCAACAGGCCCATCGTTATCAGCGCCGACAGTAAAGTGGCTATCTCATTCTGCCAGCACAAACAGACAGGGGCTCAGGTCACCTGCGATAACGTCGCCCTTCCCGAAGTAAGAATTAGTGACCGAATCGAGATCACACGAGCAGCTAACCCTGTGCAGCTTCTTCACCCTGAAGAACATGATTTCTTTGAAATACTTAGAGCAAAGTTAAACTGGAGCCGTTAACCGACAATGCTCATCTCTTTATCAATTCGCGACCTGGCCGTTGTAACTCAGCTCAATTTAGAGCTTTCAGCCGGTCTGACTGTATTAACCGGAGAGACTGGAGCTGGAAAATCCATTCTCTTAACAGCAATCGGGCTAGCACTCGGCGACCGTGCCGATCCCGGTTACCTCCGAGCCGGCGCAGAAAAAGCCGAAATAGAACTGGTTTTCGACACTTCAGATGCACCCAGCGCACAAGCATGGCTTGAAGAGCAATCACTTGATGAGCAGAAAGCGTGCATTATTCGCCGCCAAATCAATCAAGATGGCCGCTCAAAAGCCTGGATAAATGGGCGCGCCTCGACACTTAAATCACTACAAACTTTATCTGAACAGCTCATTGAGATTCACGGGCAACACGCTCACCTCTCACTTTTAAATAATGCTGAGCAGCTGCGGCTGCTCGATAACGCTGCAAATAACGAAACAGAAAGACGGAGAGTTGCCACGCTTGCTGATCAATGGAAGAAAGCCCACGTAACCCTCAAAGAGCTCAAACAAAACAGTCAAGATCAACAGGCAAAAGAAGCGCTTTTACGCTATCAACTTCAGGAGCTGGAAGAATTAAATATTGAGACGCTAGACTTCGCCAATCTTGAGCAGGAACACCGTACACTTGCTAACGTTGATAAAATCCTCATAACGGGTCAACAGCAGCTCGATCAACTCTACGAAAATGATCAGCTATCCGCCAACGCTCTACTGGGTCGTAGTATTGATGCACTAGAAGAGCTAGAACAACTTGCGCCAAGATTAGGTGATCCAAAACAGCTTCTCAATGAAGCCCAGATCCAGCTTCAGGAGGCGGTTAGCCTGATACGTCAGCGCATCGACCAGATGGAACCCGACCCTCAGCGACTCGCTTGGTTAGACGAGCAAATCGGGCTACTGAGCGATCTTGCCAGAAAACACCAAACCACTCCCGAAGCACTACCTGAAAAAATGGCGGCACTACAGACCGAGCTTAAAAGCATCGAACGAAGTAGCGAAGAAAACAGCGAGCTTAATCAACTGTTAGAAATACTGAAAAGTGATTATGACAGTGCCTCGGAAGTACTCAGCAAGCTTCGCACACAGGCCGCAATAACCCTGCAAAATAAAATCTCCACATCGATCAAACAGCTCGGTATGCCCCAGGGCCAGTTTCTGATTGAAGTCAAAGCAGACCAAAGCAAACAGCCTCAGATAGAGGGCAAGGACAGCGTTGAGTTTCTTGTTAGTGCAAATCCCGGACTTCCACCTGGACCACTGAATAAGGTTGCTTCGGGCGGTGAGCTCTCCAGAATTAGTTTGGCTATCCAGGTAGCTGCAAGCGATACCAAAAGCACGCCAACCCTGATTTTTGATGAGGTTGATTCTGGCATAGGCGGTGGTATTGCTGAAATTGTTGGGCAGAAGCTAAAGGCACTGGCTGGCAACAACCAGATTCTCTGTGTCACACACCTCCCGCAAGTCGCCTCACAAGGCAATCATCACCTACTTATTGAAAAAACAAGCTCAAAAAACGAAACACAAACAACCGTCAAACAACTAACCAGGGAAGATAGGTTAAATGAGATTGCTCGGATGCTGGGTGGCCTAAAGATCACTGACCAGACGCTAGCCCATGCGCGGGAAATGCTAGCGACTTCTACTTAAAAATTGAATGCTAAGACGCGACAGCCTGGCAAGCAGGGCAGATACCATACAGGTAAAGGCAGTGATTCCTTAAGTCGTACCCCAGCCTTTTTGCGACCTGAGTCTGTAGCAGCTCAATTTCTTCGCTAACAAACTCATCAACCCGACCACATTTCTCGCAAAGGATATGGTCATGGTGGTCACCACGATTCAGTTCAAAAATTGAATTACCGCCCTCAAAATGGTGGCGCTTAACAAGGCCTGCCAATTCAAATTGCGTTAAAACCCGGTAGACGGTTGCAAGCCCAATTTCCTCCCCACTTTCAAGTAAAGTTTTATAAACATCCTCCGCACTCATATGCTGGCGGGACAAACTCGACTTCTCAAGCATCTCCAGAATTTTTACTCTGGGAAGAGTCACTTTTAAACCTACTTCTCTTAGATCCTGCATTTCCAGCTGACCCCTCCAAAAGGCGTGTTTTACCCAAATCATTCGGGTATCATTTAGTCTCTCAAAATACCAAAACAGACTCGTAATCTACATGCGTAAGCTTCTCATTTCTATTACCTACTTTGCAACTATGTTTTTAGCAGGGTGCTCACTTCCACACCTCTATAAAGTAGATGTCAAGCAAGGCAATGTTGTTACCCAAAATATGATTGACCAGCTTCAACCAGGCATGAACAAACGCCAGGTCCGTTACCTGCTCGGCACACCAATGCTGACCGACGTCTTTCACCAGGAGCGCTGGGACTACATTTACACAGACCAGCCAGGAGGACTTCCTCGACTGCAAAAAAGGATCGCTCTTTTCTTCAAAGATGAGCAACTAGCTGGCATGCAGGGTGATTTCAAGCCTGAAATGATTGACCCAAATGGGATCAGCAAAAAATCCACAACCGTTTTGGTCCCCAAACGTGAAAAAGAGCAGTCTCTCTATCAAAAATTTCTATCACTGATCGGTCTTGGGGATGAAACTCCTGAGCAAAAATCGACAGATAACAGCACAGCTGACTCTTCTCAGTCTGAAGAGGAAAAGGCTGAGTAATACCCTCACTTAGCTTTGCTGGCTCGCTCTTTCCTGATCGCCTTAGGGTCTGCGATAAGTGCTCTGTAGATCTCTACACGCTCACCCGACTGTAGCACCCTGTCAAGCTTACAGGCCTTGCCGAATATCCCAACCTTGTTCCTTGAAAGGTCTATATCGGAAAACTGCTCCAAAACACCCGATGCAACAATTGCCGACTCAACATCAGCCGCCTCGGCAATCTGAACAGGAATGATCACCTGCTCTTCTGGCGTCGCATAAGCCACCTCAACTGCTATTTTTTTATCGCCCATAAACCTCATCCGCTCGATTACAGAACGACTCAATCATTGTGCTGCATATATGATGAAATATCTTCGCAAAAGC
>QNFJ01000171.1 GCA_003646305.1 Gammaproteobacteria bacterium
CGTCTTAAAAAGTGCTGGCAAACTCCTTGAACAGATCAAAGAGGCGCAAGGAGATGATGTGCAAACAGTACAACAACTTTCAAGCTGGTTGCGTCGTGTTTCCATGAGCATTTCAGGGCGAGAAGCCGTTGCCGGTTTAACCGGTGATAACTGGCTGAGAAAGCTGGATGAGTCGGTAGAGGGCTCACCGTTTAGTGAGGGGGTCGGGCGCTATTTAGTAGAGGTGCATTATCGAGAAAAAGCCCCCGGTAACGTTGATATTGCAGCACTCATACTACTTTGTGAGCAGTGGTTGAAAGGGCAAAAGCGATGATTAATTTTGCCTGGCCATGGCTCTTTCTCGCATTGCCACTACCGTTACTTTTGCGCCATTTTATGTCGCAACAAAGCATCACCGAACAGGCTGCCTTAAAAGTCCCTTTTCTGGAGGATTTTACACATTCTGAAGGGCGTTTTGCTTCGCAAAACAGGCGTTGGCCTCTGCTTGTGGCCTCGATTGCCTGGGTTTTATTGGTGATTGCCTGTAGTCGCCCACAATGGTTAGGTGAGCCCATCGAGCAGGCCATGAGTGGTCGTGACCTGATGTTGGCGGTGGATGTTTCCGGCAGTATGGAGCAGAAAGACTTTGAACTGTCTGGGCGGCAGGTTAATCGGCTCACCGCAACTAAACAGATAGCCAGTGAGTTTATCCGGCGGCGAGCAGGTGACCGGGTTGGATTGATACTGTTTGGGACAACCGCCTATTTGCAGGTTCCGCTCACCTTTGACCGAAAAACAGTGGAAACCCTCCTCAAAGAGTCCTTTATTGGCATCACAGACGATAATCCTTCAACCTCGATTGGTGATGCGATTGGGCTGGCGATTAAGCGGTTGAAAGGAGATTCGTTAGAGAGTCGTGTGCTGATTTTATTAACCGATGGCGCCAATACTGCCGGTGTTGTCACACCGTTAAAGGCGGCTCAGTTGGCTGCCGATCATCAACTCAAGATTTACACAATCGGTATCGGTGCTGATGAGATGGTCATTAAAAGTCTTTTTGGTAATCAGAAAGTGAATCCGTCAAGAGATCTTGATGAAGTGACATTGAAGAAGATTGCTCAAAAAACGGGGGGGCGCTATTTCCGAGCAAGAAATAGCGAAGAGCTGGAGGAGATTTATCAGTTGCTTGATGAGTTGGAACCGGTTGAGAAAGATAAACAGTACTTTCACCCGATGACCGCTCTCTATCCGTGGCCACTCGGTTTGGCATTGCTACTGACAGCCATCTTAGCCATAAGTCGGCTGAACTGGAGGCGGTTATGAACGACTTCCATTTTATTCGTCCCTACTGGCTTTTTATGTTACTACCGGCCTTTTTTCTGCTGATTGTGATGTTAAAAAATAGGCTTAAGCAGGGGCGCTGGGCAGAAGTCTGTGATGCAGAGCTTCTTCCCTATTTACTACAAGAGAGAAAGGTGCGGCAAAACCGTTGGCCTCTAATTGTTGGGTTTATAGCCACTTTTTTAGTGATTGTCTCACTTGCGGGTCCCACATGGGAGCGATTACCGACACCTGTTTTTCGGGATGAATCGGCACTGGTTATTGTGCTGGATCTATCACGCTCGATGGATGCGGCGGATATCAAGCCGAGCCGCCTGATTTGGGCGCGATATAAGGTGACCGATATTCTTAAACAGCGCAAAGAGGGACTAACGGCGCTGGTCGTTTATGCGGGTGACGCTTTTACAGTGACTCCGCTGACAGAGGATACTGAAACAATCGAAAGCCAGCTCAGTGCGCTTAAAACCGAAATTATGCCAAGCCAAGGGAGTAATGGATTGGTGGCGATAGAGCAGGCGCTTGGATTACTGCGACAGAGCAGCTTGCCGCGAGGCGATATTCTGCTAATCACCGATGGAATAAATAGTCATTTGAGTGAGCAGGTGGCAACGCTGATCGGTGACTATCGACTCTCTGTCTTAGGTGTTGGAACGGTAGATGGCGCACCCATCAAAGTGGCTGGAGGTGGGTTTTTAAAGGATCGTCAGGGCAACATCGTTGTTCCTAAACTGGATAGTAGTCAGTTGTCGGAATTGGCCGCTTTGGGTGGTGGATTTTACGAAACAATCACCATCAATGATGCAGATATCGATGTTTTATTGACCGCATTTAAGCGGCCAATGGCAGATCAGACAACAGAAAAGAGCGAGGGCAATCTGGATCAATGGGATGAAAAAGGGCCCTGGTTATTGCTGCTCGTTTTACCGCTGGCCGCACTCTTTTTTAGAAAAGGGGTGTTGGGGGTTGTTTTGCTATTGCTATTGCCTTTTCCGCAAGAGAGTCAGGCTTTAGATTGGCCGTCACTTTGGAAAACAGCTGAGCAACAGGGGCAACAAGCTTTTAATCGTCAGCAATATGAAGCGGCAGCCGAAAAGTTTCAGTCACCCGAATGGAAGGCCGCTGCTCAGTATAAAACTGAAGACTATCAACAGGCAGCAAAAACCCTCGAGTCTGTTGATACGGCAGAGGGTCACTACAACCGAGGTAATGCGCTCGCAAAATCAGGGCAGTTAGAGGCGGCAAAGGAGGCCTATCAGAAAGCATTGAAACTGGCGCCGGATGATGAGGATGCGCAGCATAATAAAAAGCAGGTAGAGGCGGCACTTAAGACACAGCAGGAGAGTAAGCAGGACGAGTCAGACAATAAGGGGGAGGAGAAGTCTGACCAGGAGAGTGAGGAAGAAAATAAAAGCAAAGATAAGGGCGGGAGCCAGGGTCAGGATGGCGAACAACAGCCCCCGGAAGAAGATGAAGCTCAAAATAGTGATGAACCTTCTCAGGGAAATGAAGAGAGTCAGCAAGATGAAAAGTCAGCTAATAAAGCTGAAGAACAGCAACAACAAAAAAAAGCAGTCGATGAGGATCGGCAAAAATCTGAAGCACAAAAGGGGCAGCAGAGTGATCAGGAAACAGAATCTGAACAGCAGGCAGAACGGCAACAGGAAATGAGCGAAGCCGAGCAAGCGAATGAGCAATGGTTAAAACGAATACCCGATGATCCTGCCGGTCTTTTAAAGCGGAAGTTTAGGTATCAATATGGTCGTCGTAGAGGTAATCAGGTAGAACAGGAGCAAGCATGGTGAAGCAGTTGGTATGGGGGTTATTGCTTATTTCAACCTGGGCAGGTGCCGTCGAGATTGATGTGGGGGTCGACCAAAATCCTATCGGTATTGATGAGTCGTTTACGTTGATATTCAGATCGACCAGTTCACCCGATGATGATCCGGATTTCTCCCCATTAGATGATGGTTTTGAGGTGTTATCCCAGCAAAAAAAACAGCAGATGTCGTGGGTCAATGGTGAGAGCAATCATGTGAATCTGTGGGTGCTTAAGTTGATGGCGAAACGGGTAGGGAAGCAGGAAATTCCTTCAATTTCTTTTGGTGATGATGAAACGGAACCGTTACCTATTATCGTTAACGAAGCGGCTGCAAACCAGCCATTAAATAGTAATAACACTTTCTTTTTGCAGGCTGAAGTTGTGTCTGGAAAGGCTTATGTGCAGTCTCAAATTTTATACACGGTTCGTTTTTATCGCCGAGTTCAACTGGCTCAAGCGGGATTAAGTGAGCTGAAGGTCGATGATGCTGTGGTTGAAAAACTGGGTGAGGAACGTAGCTATAACAAGCGCCTTAATGGGGTCGAGTATGCGGTGTCGGAACTGAATTATGCGATTTTTCCGCAGAAGAGTGGTCGCCTTAAAATTCCGCAGTTAGCATTGACAGCTCAAGTACTCATGGATCGGCAACAGTCACGTTACAACAGCTATTTTAATCGCTTAACGACTCAAACCAGACGCATTTACTCGAACTCGATAGAGCTGGATGTCTTGCCGGTACCTGATTCACTAAAAAATAATCATTGGTTGCCAGCTGAGGAATTGGTACTGGATCAACAGTGGTCTAATGCCGGTTTACAGACCGAGGTGGGAGAACCCATTACCCGAACAATTACACTTAAAGCCAAAGGTGTAACGGTCAGTCAGCTACCGGAATTGATGTTCAGTGAAAATAGCCGACAGTTAAAAACCTACCCCGATAAGCCGTTACAGCATGATGAAAAAACAGCCGACGGTATGACTGCCGTTTTTCAACAGAAGATTGCCTACATTCCCTCAGCCATAGGTGATTTCAAACTGCCAGCAATAGAGGTCCCCTGGTTTAACCGGCAGACACAAAAAATGGAGAAGGCAATATTGCCTGCCATTACCCTGGTTGCCATAGCAGGAGAGGCTTCAGCCGTTATTAAACAAGAGAGGCAACAAAGTAGTCAGGAGGAGCCTCAGAATGTTGAGTCCCAACACCCACAAGATCAGACTGCGAAAAAGCCGGAAAGTAGCGGATGGAAATGGCTCTAACTGTTTCTGGCAACAGGCTGGCTCATCACCGTTTTATTTATATTTTGGAGAGAAAAAGAAAATCCAGAAAAAGGAAAAGTGGTAGAGAACAGACAACCAGACTCAAAAGAGGCGTTAAAAGCTATTCAGCAGGCCTGTCTGGAGAATGATGCTGATGCAGCCAGAAAAGCGCTGATTGAATGGGGAGAAATAAAATATGGAGCTACCCGCTTCGAACAGCTCCGAACCTTTCTTAACCCCGCCCTGCAAGCAGAATTAAACGAGCTTAATCAGAGCCTTTATAGTCCGGGTTGTTCAGGGTGGAATGGTGAAAAGTTGATGCAGTTAGTAAAAGAGGCGAGTGATCAAAGAGAAAGTGGGAAAGGTGAGGGAGATCGGTTGGAGCCGCTTTATCGGGGGTGAGTTTATAGGTTTATTGCGCTGAAGGTGCAGGTGGCTAATACAGTTAGAGAGTTTTTTA
>QNFJ01000172.1 GCA_003646305.1 Gammaproteobacteria bacterium
CGTGTTAGTACAATCCGCTGTGCGATGTTCAATCTGGGCTACCTGCCGGGAAGTGACAAAACATTCCAGACCGACCCAGAATTGACAATTAAAGCGCTTAACGCTGTTATTACACACCTCCAACAACCAGGGATAATCTCTGTGCTTGCCTACACAGGTCACGCTGGAGGTAGGGAAGAAGCCGAGGCAGTTAAAGCCTGGGCGGCAACACTATCCCAAACCGCTTACCGTGTAACGATTGAAATACCTGATGTGGTTAAAAATAGCCCACCAGAATTGATCCTGATTGAGACAATTCAATGAATAGCATGCAGATAGAGGAGATGGTTGCCTGTCACGAGTGTGATTTGTTGGTTAAGAAGCGCCCCGTTGCCTACGGGGAAAAAGGCTGTTGTCCTCGCTGTGGAAACAAACTTTATGAGCCAAAAAAAGACAGTGTCAGCAGATGTATGGCAATGGCGATGAGTGGTTTAATCCTGATTATTCCGGCCAATTTTCTGCCTTTAGTAACGATGGAGCTTTTGGGGCGAACTGAGGAAGATACCCTTATTTCGGGCGTGCTTGCGCTGTACAGAGAAGATTACTGGTTTGTTGCATTAATTGTATTTATGGCGGGATCATTTGTGCCCTTTCTAAAGCTTTTGCTGATGCTGTTTGTCACTATTTGCCTAAAAATGAACTTGAGGCCTCGCTCTCTGCCATGGCTCTTTCGTTTTTATCATGAGGTTGATACATGGGGCATGCTCGAAGTCTATCTTCTAGCCATTTTGATTGCTGCGGTAAAGTTACTCGATCTTGCAGAAATTCTGCCAGGAGTGGGACTTTACTGCTTTGTTGGCCTTTTGCTGACAACTATTTTATTGTCCGTTAACCTCGATGAAGCGCAGTTTTGGAAGATGATAGAAGATGATAAAAACGGTTAAAGAGGCGGGTTTAATTCAATGTGATGACTGTCATAAGTTGCTTAGGCTTCGATCTTATAAAAAGAGGGTAAAGCTGAGCTGTCCTCGATGCGGAAGTACTTTGCACCAACGGATTCCTAATAGTCTTTCGCACTGTTGGGCTTACCTGATCACCAGTGTCATTCTTTTTTTTCCAGCGAATCTATTGCCCATTATGACTTTTAGTGAATTTGGAAATGGTGAGCCAAATACCATTATGTCCGGTGTTGTCCTATTGGTAGAAGAGGGCATGTTACCGCTTGGATTGCTTGTTTTTGTGGCCAGTATTTTAGTTCCGCTGTTGAAAATTATTGGGCTATTGTTTTTACTGCTCTCAATACACGGTCGATGGAATGTAAGTCGACGCCGGCGCATGATTCTTTATCGAATTATTGAGTTTGTTGGGCGATGGTCAATGCTGGATATTTTTGTCATCACCATTTTGGTTGCACTGGTTAATTTAGGTGCTATTGCGCAGGTCATTCCCGGAGTGGGTGCGACAGCTTTTGGTACAGTTGTGATACTGACAATGCTGGCTGCGCATAAATTTGACAGCAGACTCATTTGGGACAATATAAATGATTGAAGAAACAAAAAGTGAACAGGCCGATATGGAGCCTGTTCAGATCGAGAAAAGTGGAAATGTGCTGATTTGGCTGCTGCCCGTCATTGCCGCAATGATTGCAGGTTGGCTTCTGTACAAAAGTGTCAGCGAAACCGGTGAGATCGTTCAGATAGTGTTCGAAAGTGCTGAGGGAATAGAAGAGAACAAGACAAAAATTCTTTATAAAGGTTTGGCTGTTGGGTTAGTGAAAAAGGTGACCATTAATGCCGATTTAGAGAGTGTTTTGGTTGAGGCAGAGATGAAACCAGAGGTCGAGCCATATTTGCGAGATGGAACTCACTTTTGGCTAGTGAGGCCGAAAGTTTCTTTAACCGAAGTGACCGGTCTGGACACTTTAGTTTCTGGTAACTATATCGCCGTAAGCCCCGGTGAGGGCGAGCCGAGCACCCGCTTTAAAGCACTAAAAAATCGGCCGCCGATGGATGAATCTGTTTCGGGTCTACACATTAAATTAAGTGCAGATAAGCTGGGTTCAATCGAAATTGGCTCGCGAGTTTATTATCGTGAAATCCCGGTTGGCAGCGTTGAAGGTATCGAGTTGGGAGGGGATGCAAAGAGTGTATTAATCAGTGTGCACATAGAAGAACAGTACAGCTATCTGGTTAAAAAGAGCACGCGTTTCTGGAATACGAGTGGTATTGATTTTAAGGCCAGTTTGGCAGGTATTGAGGTTCAGACGGGCTCTTTGGCTTCAATCATTGCTGGGGGAGTCTCATTCTATAATCCTCCCAGTAAGGGTGATAACAGGCTGAGTGAGAGTGGAGATCAGTTTGCGTTGCATAAAGACTATAACCAGGCAGAAGATGGCATTATGGTTAAACTACATTTGCCTAGTGGGGTAAGTGTTATCGCTGGAGAAACAACCGTAAGAGCAAATGGTTTAATCGTGGGTACGGTTAAACGAGTTGAAGTTGATGATGTCTTGCACTCAACCGTAACCGTTAAATTTCATCCGCACGCCCACACATTACTGAAGGAGAGCACGAAATTCTGGCTGGTTGATCCAAGCTTCTCTATCACGCGGCCATCCAGTATTAGAGCCTTACTACAGGGTGGATATATTGCAGTTATAGGTGGAAAGGGGGCACCTCACTTTGAATTTGATGTTTCAGAAAAACGTCCCATTTCTGATCGTTCAATAGTAGGCCTGTATTTAACATTGATAGCAGATGAACTGGGTTCTCTGGAAAAAGGCAGCCCGGTGCTTTATAGAAAAATAAAAGTGGGCCATATCGAAGATTTTCAGTTAGACAAAAAAGGAGAGTTTGTAGAGATACAGCTCTATATCAAAGAAGAATATGCACATCTAGTCCAAAAACAGAGCCGTTTCTGGAACGCGAGTGGCTTTGATCTGCGTGCGGGAATAGAGGGTTTTAAATTAAGGACAGAATCGGTTAGTACATTACTTTCTGGGGGAGTTGCTTTCTTTAACCCGGAGACAGAAAAACGAGCGAATCGAGCAAAAAATGATGGGCGTTTTCAATTATATGAAGATAAAGAAAGTGCCGAACACGATAGCTTCCCTATTGACATCATGTTTGCTGCAGCGAGGGGTTTACAGGTGGGGGCGGCGATTAAATTCCAGGGGCTTAAAGTCGGTAGTGTTAAAAGTATCGAGCTGACGGGACAAGGTGGAGAGGTGGTTGCTCAGGCGTTGATGTATGGAAAGTCACGCTCTCTCATCCGCCAGGCATCAAAATTCTGGGTTGTGCAGCCAGAGATAGGACTGGCCAGAACTGCCAATCTCGAAACATTGGTCACGGGTCGGTATGTTGCATTGAAACCGGGTAAGGGAAAAGTGTGGAATAAGTTTAAAAGCATAAGTACCGCACCCATCGAAAATAGCCAGCCAGGATTGAAGCTAACACTAGTTTCGCCTCGCCTGGGCTCGATCAAAAGTGGTGACCCAGTCTATTATCGGCAAATTCCGGTGGGTCGAGTAATCGGTACCTCACTTTCACCTAAAACTAATGCAGTTTTTATTCAAGTCAATATTGAGAAGAGATATGCGCCATTGGTTAGAGACAATAGCCGGTTTTGGAAAGCGAGCGGGCTACGAATGGAGGCGAGCCTGTTTGGCGGTTTACAAGTTGAAACCGAATCAGTTGAGGCTTTACTAAGTGGTGGACTTGCCTTTGCAACGCCTGCTAGTGATCAATTAGGTAACCGTGTGAGCAACAATCACACGTTTGAGCTAAGCCAAAAAATGGAGCCGGTCTGGGCGAAATGGATACCTGAAATAGCTCTAGATCAATAATTTCTGTTTGCATGTAAAACGTTCGTTGATTGTCATGAAGGTTACATTTAAAACCCAGCTCCTTGTTTTAAAAACTCGAGCTCCTGCTCAGTTGAAATTCTATCAAGAGTTTTATTCCGATGAGGGTAGCGACCGAATTTTTCGATAATTTCTTTGTGCTTGACCTCAAAAGAAAGATTCGATTGAATTCCATTTTTTTGATACAAAGCCATAGCAACCTCATGTATTTTTAAGGATTCACTGTGCATGAATGGCAAATAGAGAACGCTTCGTTGCACCGAACTTAACTCTTTATCCGCCTCAAATAAAATTGCTTCTTGAGCCAGGGCTAAAGCTAATGAATCGTTAGCGAAAGATAATGGTGATTCTCTATACATATTCCGTGAGAATTGATCCAAGACTATAATTTCGGCCAATCTACCTTCGGCTATTTTTCTCCATTCAAAAAGCTCACACCGAATGGCTTTAGCATGAATATCTGAAAATCTCTCCAATATTATCTGGTCAATTTGTTCGTCCTTCGACCACCACTGTGATGGCTCTATTTCCTCAAACCAAAACTTCAATATTTCCTGGTACATACTTTCTCCAGTAACACTTCAGGCATAACACTCTAATTAATAAAGGGGCATTGTAATGTATCGATTGTATTTTATTAAGCAGGCAGCCAGAAAGTCAGGCCCCCTAAATAGAGTGGTAGCGACACATTGAGTCACTCCCATGTAACCATCTTTTGGAGGCAGGATCGGATATTTGCGCCGTTCAGGAGCTTTTTGTCCACACAGATGTTTCAACAACGATGATTTTTATTCATGTGGTGAACGGTCCGAGTCTACCACTACTGGTGGATTCCGCTGGCCGATTATAGGGGTGTGCGGATGATTTAGTGTTAAAATGGCCACATGATTTTCATTTTTAGAAGCCTCACAGCTATTTCGTGAGGCTTTCTAGTTTGAACTACTTATTCATTTTACAGACAGGTTTTTATGAATACTTTTGTACCGGGTCAACGTTGGATTAGTCAC
>QNFJ01000173.1 GCA_003646305.1 Gammaproteobacteria bacterium
GCTGAAAAAATTGACACTAAATATAAAGACGACCTTGATTGTGGAGATAGCTCTTTATGGGAGTCAGTAGAGGTTAATTAGACAGTATCTTGTCTGACTAAAAGGCCGCCAAATTTGGCGGCCTTTTAGTTTCTGTAAGATTTTGAGGTCCGTACTTTGGATCTGTCCTGGCATCACTGTTTTTAGGAGCATCAATAGGTACCTGGCACAGCGACACCAGGCAGGACAACTCAGAGGTGAATTTCTGCGTTTTCTCGGAACGATCGTGAAATTCGAAGCCTGTCCCCGGTTTTTCTCTTTAGACAAGTGGTTACAGCTTTAGGGGGAGTCCGCCATGTGCCTCAATAAACTCTTCTACTATATGCTTTGCGCCACGCCGGATGTCTCGCTGTGTTGAAAGCGTGGGTGACCACAGACGATTGCTATATTCTCCAATCCACGACACTTCTTCAGTTAAAACATCTATCGCTTTTAGTTTTATAGTCGCCTGGGGAAAGAAGTTGATATCCTCATCAGTCGTGGTGACTGAGCCGGTCAATATTTTCTTCACGCCCAGCAAGCGCCCATATTTTGCGAGAGATGATGGGTCAAATTTTCTGTACCCCTGAGATTCGTACTCTCTTAATAAAATATTCACCTGTTCCATTTCGATTGCCCGGATACCGTTGAAAGTAAGCTGTTCTGTAATGAGCTCGGACAGTTGATGTCCGTATTCGCCAGAAAGGGGGATGACGGCAACGATGGCTTCTGTGGAGTCATTTTGCCCAACCATCATGGATGATGTTGAGGAACAACCAAGTAAAAAAATAACGTAAAAAAGAAGGGGTAACCGTTTCATATCTGTTCTCAAGTGAGTAAGCCTATGATCTTTATAAAGAATGAACGATGATGATTCTAGCAGAATTTTTAATAGGAAAAGGAGCGGAGAATTACGCTACCTGGTTTTAGTGGCAAAATTTACCTGATCGATACAATTTATGCAGGGAAGGTATTTTTCCCCCCTATAAACCTGTTATATTCACGCACACGTGGCTGGCTGTGGTTCATTAGCTTTTTGGTTGCCGGTTTTATGTTACAAGACTATTACTTAATGAATGGGGATTGAATTATGCGTATCAAACAAATTTATACCGTCATCGCTGCATTACTGGCTGTACTAATATTGCCATCATGTGCGGTTACTACCGCGCCTACGGAGGCCAGCTCGAAAACGACTGGGAAAACAACAAAAGCATCGACGGCTTTCACCTCAAGCACAAGTACGGGAGATGGTGAGAAGGAGGAAGTGAGCCCAGATGTGAAAGCTGAGGAGTTTGCTAGATCGAATTCTAGCCAGTTACGTTCTGATATGGCGGTTGGTGGAGGGGAGTACGTAGCTGCTTTCGCTGCCACACTTAATATTAATGACGCCAAAAAAGATCAATTTTATGCGCTAGCAAAAACTAATTTTGATCAGATATTTGTTTCATCAAATACCAATGCAAAGGAAGTTGTCTCGAATACTCGTAAAGTAATTGATGTGGCAGGAATTTAAGCTTAATTGCCTTAGTTTTCATGCATCAGCATGAAAACTAAGGCTTGTTTTTTCAAAAAATAAATTCCCCGGAAAATTTTTATACATTCTTCTTCTACGATTTATAAATTATCGTATTCCTGCAAAATTCTGCTTGTTTTAGTACTGCTGCCTCTCTCCTTCACGAGTTATGCTGCGCCTACTACGGAAACAGAGGGCTACCTCAAGCAACTTATAGTCAAAGCTCGGAAGCACAAAATCTGGCTGCGGCGAGAGTGGCAGGCTTTAATGCATTACAGCCCCGTTTTGATTGGCAAAGGCGTAGTCAGTTTAGTGGATGATCCCAGTTTCTTTCTGAGTAGCCGTGGTAAGTCATCGCCTCAGGCGGAGTTGGAAGCTACATTAAAGTCCTTTTTTGTGGCGCTACCGAATGATAACCAGACGACCGCTTGCCGGTTCCCCGCCAGGCTAGCTTGGCTAACCAGGGTTCTGGATATAAAGAAAAGTGCCTTGCCTGAATACCAATGTACTCACCTCAACCATTGGCTAGACGATCTGGACGCGGACGGCCTGACTCTGATTTTTCCTGTGTCGATGTTAAATAGTCCAGCTTCGATGTTTGGGCACACATTTCTCAGGCTTGATCGCAAAGCAGAAAAAAAACCAGATTTGTTGGCCTGGACCGTCAGTTATGCAGCGCATACGGCGGGAGACGAGGGGGTGAGTTTTGCATTGAATGGTCTGTTGGGCGGGTATCCTGGGAAGTTCAGTCTTGAGCCATATCATACGCAAGTGAAGGCATATAGTGATATCGAAAGTCGTGATATGTGGGAGTACGAACTTGATTACAGTCAGGCAGAAATCAACTCGCTGCTTCTACATTTATGGGAATTATTGCCTGCCTATTTTGACTATTATTTTATCGACGAAAATTGTTCTTACCAGTTACTGGCACTTCTTGATGTAGCAAGACCAGAATTGGACCTAACCCGGAATTTTTATCTGGATGCTACGCCAGCAGAAACAGTTAGGGCACTTACTGATGCACCTGGGTTGTTAAAAAAGGTTAATTATCGCCCATCTCTCCGTCAGGTTGTCTCCGAACGTGCAGCTAATTTAGCTAGACCCGACCAGGAGCTGGCGAGAGCATTGGCTTTAGGTGAAATTAATATGCGTGATGAGCAGTTTAATATCAGAGATGATCGTATTCGAGCTGAAATTCTTGAGTTGGCCGCTGACTACGTTGTTTATCAGGATGCAGTAAAAAGAAATGAAAAAATGCTGCTTGGCCTTGATGTGCAAGCCAACCATGTTCTCGGTGACCAGTTCCCTAATGATGAAAATAGTCATAGCAATCTTGAGCAGGAAACCTTGCTATACCAATTATTAGCGGCACGTAGCAAGGTGCCGGTTAAGTCTGGGTCACTTGAAATCGTGGGGCCGAACTACCGGCCCGACCAGGGACATCGTGGGCGCCGTATTGGTTTTCGCTACGGTTACGATGAGCCAGATCAATTCCTGCAAATGGATTTTCGGTGGGCCTATCATGATTTATATGACCCATCTAGTGGCTTTATACGGGGCGCACAGTTAGAGTTTTTTCAACCCGCCTTTCGGTATTATCCAGAGAAGGATGATTTCCAGTTTGAGTCTGTTGATTTTGTCAATATTATCTCTGCACCGCTTAGGAACTATTTTGTTCAGCCATATTCATGGGAGGCATCAGCCGCATTAAAACGCTATCAGTTTGATGAAGGTAACCGCCCTTTAATGTGGGACTTTAAAGCCGGAATTGGTATTAGTTACCAGTTAACGGGAAGTACTGTAGCGTCGATATTCGCCAATACAGCGATCAATCTTAGTAATGAGTTCGACCACAATATTGCGCTGGCAGGAGGCGGAAGAGTGCAGCTGATATCTACTGTCACAGCTTCCTGGGAGGCTGGGCTGTATGGTCAGGCTATGCAGTACTTTGAAGGTATAGATCAAACTTCATACGAGTTGGGCATGACGCAACGATTTACGCTTGGTGCTGATAGCGCTATTGTTTTTGATATTGCAGAGAAGAGAGAGTTTGGGGATGCTTTTCTTTCTACTCAACTTTCTTTACAGCTCTATTTTTAGGGCGAGACTGAATCTTATCGCTGAATCAAAAAGCTTTCTGTTTTAGTCAGCTCTGGAGGCCATTAGTGACCAGTTCTTTTATTGCGTTTGTAATGGCCAAAACTTTCGTGGCTGTAACCCTCTTCGAGAATATATTCGCCGAGCCATCTGAATTCCTGTGGGTCTGCGATAATTCCAATCTGCTTAAATAGCCGTTCACCTTCTGTGCTGTAGAAGATTAGTGTGGGGGTGACGCGAATGTGGTTGCTTTGTGAAAATTCTTTGGGTGTAGTTTGGTTGCCAGAAAAACCTGAAATGGGGTGCTCATCAAGGATGTTCATCTCAAGCAGGTGAAAGTTTGCCTTATAGAACGCTTGTATCTCGGGCTGGTTGAGAACAGTTTCTTTCATTCTCTGACAGAATGGGCAATGAGGCGTCCCATAAAAAATTAGAAGCCCTTTTTTGTTCTGTTTGGCAGCGAACATTATCTCCTGATTTAGATTCTTTGATGTGCCGGTAAAGAAGCTGAGCTCGTCTGTCTGTGATGTGACGCTGAAGGTCAGGCAGAGTACTCCTGATAAAAGTGAGATAAGTCTTTTTGATTTCATTTGTGGTGGTGCGTATCGTTCGTGATCACCTGAATAGTTTAAAACAGTTCAATATCATCGTCGTCGGTTTCTTCAGTCTGTTGACTAGATAGAGCTAAAGCCTCTTCGATGCTTTTTCCACTCATAATTGCTTCGAGAAGCTGCTTGTCGTTTTGCGTGGTGCTGCGCGCGAGAATGTTATTTTGTAGTTGAGACCATTCAGCAGGGTTGTAGAGCCGATCTGGAGATTCTACAAGCTGAGACAGCTCGGATAGATTTTGCGTGGTCTGCTGTAGTCGTTGATAAAGTTTGTCGTAGAACTGAAAAGCTATGATTGAGGCCTGTATATGGCTGCTATTTTCTCGGCTAAAATTTAGGATGGCCTCTTTTTCTTCACTATCACCCAGTTTCTCAACGGCTTGTGTGATGCTTTCTGCATTGGTTGCCATCGACATAAAACCACTGGTTAGTGTTTCGACGGCATTACTTCCTTCCCGCATGGCATTTTCGACCTGGCACATTGTTGCGGTTAGCATTTTGACGGTTTCCTGGACCTGGCTCCAGTCAAGATCGGGTTGTTGCGAAGTCGATTGTTGTTTCATA
>QNFJ01000174.1 GCA_003646305.1 Gammaproteobacteria bacterium
GATCTGCCAAGACTCGATACTCTTTTTCTCTCCATGCCTATTGCCTGGAAGGGTTTACTGACCCAATATGCTGGCAGAATACACCGTGAATCGGAGGGCAAGGATTGCGTTACCATTTTTGATTATGTGGATTCCTCGCTTCCTATGCTTGAAAGAATGTTTCGCAAGAGAGAAAAAGGTTACAAAGCAATGGGATACCAGATTTCTTATACGGGCGAGGATGTTGCCGGTAGGCCGAGTGATGATTGAGCACACAAAATCGCTGCCGGACTTTTGCCGGACAGAGTTATGTTTTGTTGTGCTAAGTAGTGATAATTGCAATGGGCACCACTAAAAGGGTAATTAAAACAAGCACTTAAGTTTTTACCTTCCTGTTCCCATGCGCCTTATTAGCGCAATCGTTGGGGCGGAATTGTGGGGATTGTTCAGAATACTGCTTGCAGCATCCACTAACCGCCTGGGTGAGTGCCAAGTGTGAGGTACACTAGGGCTGCGGTCTCGGCTATCCTGCGGGCACCACAGCTGGGACAGAATCTGCGCTTTTTGTCCCCGTTAGTGTGAGATATTCAAAAAGATATTGATGTAGAACATGTCAAAATCAAGTTGTCACCCTTAACATGCTTTCTTTGTTCAGTGTCTTATGCTCCATAGCGATCATCGAGGCGGTTACCTCATGATGCATGAGCAATTGTCATAACTTGTTATTTTGGTTTTCAAGGGCAGAAGGGTAATTATATTATGGATTCACATCACCTGGTTTACATGCTTCATGTTGGCGTAGCTTTGTTGCTTTTTACGTTTGCGATGTTGTCTGTAGTGATTGCAGTATTGATTGCGGTGAAACCCGGTATTGATCATGCAAATGTGGCTCTTGTTAAGAAAGCCAATGTGGTTGCGATTGTAGAAAATGTCATTGTTGGTCTTGTGATTCTTACAGGAGTGATTGCGATGCTTATGGGTTCCTGGCCCCTGTCACAACACTGGTTATGGATGAGCCTGCTGATTATGGCGTTTTATAGTCTCTCCCTTGTTTTTATCGTCAAACCGGCTCGAATGGCTGTAGGTATAGGTAGTAGTGCGACTAAAGTAGGGATGCAGGTTCTTTACCAGATGACTCATCTATTGATGATTATGATTAGCTTTGCTTTTATGTTCTTAAAACCAAGCTAGCCCCAGCGTTTACTCTAGGTTAACACCATATTAATTGATCTAGATCAATGCCAACGCAGTGAGTAGGGGAGCTAAATTCCACTATGTCTAGTTTAGGCAAATAGGGTGAGGCGTGTCAAATGAAAATGCCGCCGCTCTATATGGCGAGGCTGTCGTCGGGCAATGGAACTCTATTACTTCTCTTGGCAGTACTAAATGGAAGACGAATCACAAACCGGGAAATATAATATGGATTATAAAGAGGAGAACGGGAAAGAAGATACAGACTGAGAGCAAGACCCACATACCCTTCGCCGTAATCTCCTGTTCATTTTCGTTCTGCCCACTTCCGTTCCTGGCCGGGGCTCCGCAGTTGGGACAACCCCAGACCTTATCGGGTATCCCCTGCTTACATTTTGGACACTCTGTATCCACCAACCTCCTATCCAACATGCCGCGTAATCTCCTGTTCAATATTGAGCTTAGATCAAGCAGTTGTAGATTTTCACTTAATCCTTTTGATTACCCCTTTGCAATTATTGGTAAGTACTGGTTGTCCAGTATAGCGTACATTCCCGCGGCCAGAACAATTTACCAGGAGGCTATCAGTTGCATGCACCTGGATGTCCCCCTTACCAGTTATTTCAATCTCCGCATGCCGTGCCACCAGATTCGTAGCCCGAACAGATCCATTACCCTTGATCTCCACTGCAAGCTTGTTAATCTTACCGGAGACCTCAGCCGTGCCGTGGTCAGTAATGCTAATACTAAAACTCTCACCAGTAACATCTGGAACCTCAATAGTTGAATTTCCAACCAGAGTAATACCCTGGAGACCGGGTGAGCCGATTCTCAGCAGCAGCACACTGGACTGTGCATCCTCCTCATTTCGAATCTTCAGATTGCCTTCTTCAACACTAATTTTTAGCAAAGGCAGAATATTCTCATTAGCAGTAACCTCTAAAAATGGTGAATTACTTTTACTGATATGGGCTGTGCCTATACCCTCTAACGTGACATGATTGAATTGATCAATTTGAATGGTCTCGGTCTTCAGTACACCGTTACCCCCCCCTATATCAAGCCTGAAGTATAGTACTGTTAGCACCATTGCATTCAAGGCAATTAGAGAATAGAAATACCTTTTTAGCATGGAGATCTTGAACTGCTTACTTTTTTTGAAATTCGACAAAGAAACCCCCCTTTCTTAAGTACTCATTATTAATAAGATCACATACGTATGAGATGAACCAATATTCTCTCCTCACTTCGACATCATAAACAGTTGGAATATGACAAACAATTGACCTGCGACAATTAACTATCTATTATCGATATTATCAGTCACTACTCTGAGTGCTTGAAGGTGTTATTTTACACACATTTTAAGCAAGATTAACCCAGGTGGCATGATTTGGGTTAGAACAAATTCACCGTCTCTACCGGCGTTTTTATATCCCTCTAAGTATCAGGCTGCCATCACCTCCTCTTCTGCTAAAAAGGCTTACCCAAACCGAGGTATACTATGGATCACCCATCAATTGGGAACGCTGTAATTTGCCTCAAAGCCACGTTCCTTCACGACCCTTCAATGCATTAATAGCCCAGACTGCAGGCTAAATACCAGTACACAGATTACAAAATCATCTCTTAGCAAAAAGGACGGTTGTTGATGCCAGTCATGTGGTATTTGACCCTTGAGTTATCGGCACACCAGTGTACCATAACGCTAGGTTTGGGCCTCGTTTTGTGACAGGACCAATGCCCCTGACAAAAGAATGGGGTCGAGCTTCCTCCACCTTACTAGTGAGAACCACTAATGAAGAAGTATTTCGTATTAATGTTTCTGGTCGCAGGGATAGGCCTTTTCCTCGTCTTCATCAAAGACCCTTGTAGTAAACAGGTAAGAGAAGATTTTTCCAGCAACTACCCGAGCTACAAGATCCTTGGAGTAAGTGCTTCACAAGGGTCTCCAGAAAGCGTCCATTGTCATATTTCCTTTCAAAAACCTGACAGTAAGCAAGTTTTTGAATATGTCTGGCAGTATATACACGCAGAAGGTGGTTGGGAGTTTTCCAGGGCTATAACGACTTCTGAGACAGAACCGGCGCACTAATGTGGCCTGACTCTGTCCTGTGTCAGTTATCAATTTATGCTACAACTGACCCTGCCCACCAACGGTGGACACCTCACTAAGCGACTTTTTGCGCCTCAAACGCTTCCAGGCTGGTAAAGCGGTTGGCGCTGTGTCGGTGAGTTCGATTGTAATCCACTTCGATGTATTCGAAAACTATTTGTCGCATCTCCTCCCGTGTGGTGAATCGCTCCCCGTGAATGGCTTCCACCTTGAGTGAATGAAAGAAGCTTTCGGCTCAAGCATTGTTGTAGCAAAGGCTAGTTTTTGACTATTTGAAAATAATCAAAAGCTCTAAGTGGTCAAAGTTATAATCTTTTATGCTTATAATATCCGGGCAACAGTAATTACGGCCAACTGATTGTCTTAGGCCGACCGTTTAGGGTAAAGTGCTCAAAAGAGGGAAGTTAAAGCTTCTTATAGCTTAGTAACTTAAATAAAGGGACATTGTGGACATACTCAAATTTTCTGCAGTGGCGAGTTCGCTGATGGGTCTTTTTTGCCTTGGGATCGCAGAAAGTAATGTTTATTTTAGACCGATTGCAGGTGTTACTTACCTCCTCTCGATAGTTTTGACTAGCCGACTGGCATTTAAATTACATCGCCCAAATTGGCTTTATGTTGGATGGCTTATGCCGTTTCTTGTTGCCCCTATGCTGGTTTTTCTTGGTGAAAATAGGGCTGCCGTTTCTGAGGCTATAAAAAGGTATAAAGGCAGCGATCGAACTAAGAATATTATTCTTGAGCTCATTGAGAAATCAGAGTTTCCCAACGATTTGCCGGATCGCCAGGGTAATACACCACTGGCCTGTGCGGTCCTTGGAGGATGGACAGAATTTATTGACCCTCTTCTTAGCAACGGTGCTGATCCAAACTTAGGTACTGGGGAGTTCAAAGTACCTCCGATTATTGCCGCAGTCCTTGCTGAAAATATTAAGGCAGCAACAGTGCTGCTGAATCATGGTGCTGATATTAATTTGACAGAATCAAGTATAAAGCTTTCTACCCTGAGCGCACTATTAGCTAGCTGGTCTAAACCAAAGGTAAGTGAGTATAATGATTTTTTCGCCCTATTAATTGAAAATGGGGCATCAGTTAATCAGACCCCCCTTACTGGTCAGTCACCCGTTTGGTTAGCTTGTAAAGGAGGTATCCCCTCGAATGTGTTGGAAATCCTCTTAGCTGAAGGTGGTAACCCAAACCTCACCGATGCATCTGATGTTTCTCCGCTTGCTGTAGCAATTGATTCCGCACTGAAAAATGACGGTATAGGCAACCGAGAAGATCAGCTTCACAAAGTGAGACTCTTGATAGCTAAAGGCGCTGATATAAATATAGAAAATCACTTTTACAAAAGTGGAGTAGAGAGTTCTGCAAGGGCTATTGCCGAAAAGGCTGGTGATGAGGAAATAATTTCGCTACTAAAAGGAAACATTGAGAGAGACAAAACCGTATGACATTGCAAAACTGCATTTGCTTTGACAAGCCTGCAGGCTTGTCAAAGCAAATGCAGGTTCA